>PDRH01000052.1 GCA_002748015.1 Bacteroidota bacterium
GACCAGTTCCTGTGGCCGAAGGACGAATGGATGACAGATGATGCTTTCCATGGCGACTGCCTCGTCTACACCATCTTCCATCGCCTCAACCGGATATCGCATGCCGATGGTCCGAACCACTGGATACCGTATACGGAGAAGGAGCTGGGGCTGAAGCTGGCCTTTGAGTCGAGCTTCCTGAGCGACTTCATGGCGGGGAAGCTGAAGGCCACAGGGGGGAGCGATACGCAAGGGTTGGGGCTAGATGGGCAGGAGGGAAATGCAAAGAAGGCACTGTTTGCAACAGGCCAAACGCCGCTGGTATTCTCGGATGAGGCGAAGGTGCTACTCGAGGCGGGGCGGGAGATGTGGCGCTACTACCTCTCGAAGCCTGGGGTAGACATCGATGCCTCGTTCTACGATATACGGGCCTACTTCCAGGGCATGACGGCCAATGGGAAGGCGGTGCGCTCGAAGTCGGACGATGCGGTATACACGGAGCTATATGCGAAGATTCGGGATGCGAGGAAGCACTTGGGAGATAAGCGTATAGCACCGAAGGTGTATGAGTATGGCTTCCTGATGGAGTAGAGAGACAGACAATACAGATATGAGAACGCTTAGGGACCTAGATTTCGCCTTCTCGCCCTGCCCGAACGATACGTATATCTTCGGCGCGCTGGTGGAAGGACTTATGGGTGATAATTGGCGTATCGCTCGCCCTACCCTACTGGATATAGAGGAGCTGAATAGGGCGGCAAATAAGGGGTTGTACGACGTGGTAAAGGTAAGCGTGGCGGCGTATCCGCTGTTCGCAGACCAGTACGATATTTTGCCCTGTGGAGGGGCGCTGGGCTTCGGGGTTGGGCCGCTAGTCGTTCGTGCGAAAAATGCCCCCCAAACACCGCCAGAAGGGGCGAGCATACTCATCCCTGGAGAGCAGACTACAGCCAACCTACTGCTCTCGACCTTCTACCCTCAGGTTGGAGAGAGACGAGTAAAGCTATTCTCGGAGATTATGCCCGCAATAGCCGCTGGTGAATGCGAATATGGGGTTATCATCCACGAGGGGCGTTTTACCTACCGCTCGCACGGGCTGGAGCTAGTGTCTGACCTCGGCGAGCTATGGACGGAGCAATATGGGCTACCAATACCGCTAGGGGTAATTTGCGTTCATCGGGATATGGAGCAAGGGCTCAAGGGGATGGTCGCAGATGGGATACGAAAGAGCCTAGCGTATGCGCATGCGCATCCTGAAGGGGTGGCTGGGTACATAGCCAAGAATGCGCAAGAGCTTTCTGAGGAGGTGCAGCTGGAGCATATTAGGCTATACGTAAACGACTTCTCTATGGACTTAGGAGAACTCGGGTGGGAGGCTATTCGGCGCTTGGTCGCAAATAGACAGTAGGCATAGCGGCTTGCCCCATGCCTGAGAGGGGCAAATTAGAGCAACCGAGGGAATGGAGATATAGGGGCATGAAAAAGCCCCCTAACGGGGGCTTAAGAGTTAGATCGGCCGGGGGATCTCGTGGTTTCGCACGGGTCGGCCCCGGGCCTCCGCCACGGTGCGACTAGAATTCGACCTTGGGGGCTTTTTCTGCACCAGCCTCCGCCTTGAACTCTGTACGTGGGCTAAAACCAAACATCCCCATAAGGATGTTGTTGGGGAAGCGACGAACAAATACGTTATACTCCCCTACGGTCGCATTATACTTCCGTCGCTCTACAGATATACGGTTCTCCGACCCCTCTAGCTGCACCATGAGGTCGCGGAACTGCTGGGTGGCCTGCAGCTGAGGGTAACGCTCAACAGATACCAAAAGCCGCGAGAGGGAGGACGATAGCTCCGACTGCGCCTGGATAAAGGCCTGCTTATCCGCCTCAGTAGGAGCACTACCCTCGCCAGCCTTTAGGGTTACCTGAGTTGCCTTAGCACGAGCCTCTATCACACTCGTCAGCGTACTCTTCTCGAAATCCGCCGCCCCCTTAACCGTGGCAATAAGGTTGGGGATGAGGTCCATCCTTCGCTGGTAGACGTTCTCGACATTTGCCCATTGCTGGTTGACGGCAACATCTCTCTCAACAGCCCCGTTGTAGGCTGAGGCGAACATGCTATAGATTGCGATACCTACGCCAACGAGTATGGCGAGGACTACGAGTAGGATGATTGTTCCCTTTTTCATTTCTGCTTATTGAGTTGAACGGTTATGTAGCGCTTCAACGTATTATGGCTACTTTGCCATGGCTAGTATAGCCCTACGCTGAAACAATAATAGGTAGAAGACTGCGCACGTAATGGCGGCATCCGCAATGTTGAATATCGCGTTGAAGAATAGGAAGTTTTTCCCGCCAAGCATGGGCAGCCAGGTAGGCCACTGGAATGAGAATAGCGGGAAGTAGAACATGTCTACGACCCTTCCGAAGAACATTCCTGCATAGCCCCCTTCAGATGGCAAGAAGGTGGCCACAGGGCGAACAAGATGTCCTGTGGCATCTATATATGGCTGGCTGGAGGAAAAGACAAGCCCATAGAGCGTACCGTCTATAATATTACCTAGCGCACCAGCTATGATACAGGTCAGGGGAATAAGCAAGCCAAGCGAAAAACGACGAGACTTCAACATCCGATGGGCCAAGACAGCCAGGAAGATAACCATGGCAATACGCAGGCAGGAAAGGAGCAACTTGCCCGCACGCCCTGCCAGCTGCATTCCGAAGGCTATCCCATTGTTCTCAACGAAGCGAAGACGCGCCCACTCACCGATGAGGCTGATATCCTCACCAATAAACATATGGGTTTTTATCCAGACCTTGAGTACCTGGTCTGCCAATATGATGGCCAACATGATGGCAAGGGTTATCCAGCGCCATTTGCGTGCCTGCTCAGCCGACCTGATGGATTGTGGCATGGGCTAACTATTGAGACTATTTTTGGCCTCTATAGAAAGGGTCGCATGGGGTACGGCTCTCAAGCGATCCTTAGAAATCAGCTGCCCTGTCACGCGGCAAATGCCATAGGTCTTAAGATCTATCCGCTGGAGCGCCCGCTCAAGATGATTTATGAACTTGAGCTGACGCTGGGCCAGGCGGTGCGCCTCCTCCTTGGTAAAGGTTGCGGTACCCTCCTCCATGAGCTTGAAGGTTGGTGAAGTATCCAAGGCTTCGTTATTAGCCGCAATAGAAAGCGCACTACGCAGCATATCATAGTCCTCCTGCGCCTTCCTCAACTTCTCGAGGATAAGAATCCTGAATTCCTCTAACTCCTCATCTGAATAGCGGGGTGTTGTTTCCATAGCTCTACATTTTTATCTTGCTACTCATCCTTCTCTAGGGCGATACGCAGCGGGTTCTTCAGGCCTTCGATTTCAATATCAATCTGCTTGCTATCGCTTGGGAGCTGCTCAACGATGCTTAGGGCGGAAGCAAGCGTCTGCCCCTGAATGTAGTCCTTACTTTGCGCTACAGCCTTGGCAGCAAGAGCCTCTGCACCATCCGGGTCATTGACCCATAGGCGTATCCTGTCAGTCACCTCAAGACCCGTTTCCTTACGAAGGTTCTGCACCCTGTTGACAACTTCACGAGCTATGCCCTCTGCGCGGAGCTCAGGAGTTATAGTCACGTCCAGTGCAATAGTTAGCTCACCATCAGTTGCGACCAGCCAACCAGGTATGTCCTCAGGGACGATTTCCACCTGGGCTATTTCGACAGTACCCTTGATATCCCCTACCTCAATATCCAGACTTCCATCTCGCTCAAAGGTCGCTATATCCTCCTGCGAGAGCGAAGTAAGGTGAGCTGCCACAGCCTTCATGCTCTTGCCAAACTTGGGACCGAGAGCCTTGAAATTGGGCTTTACGCGCTTAACTAGTACGGTATTATCTGGGCTGAGATACTCGACTGTCTTCACGTTGACCTCTGCGAGGATAATGGTCTCTACCGCCTTGAGGGCTGCTGCGAATTGGTCATCCAGAACGGGTATCATTATCCTTGCCAGGGGCTGACGAACTTTGATAGAAACCTTACGGCGCAACGCCAGCACCAATGAGGTAAAGCGCTGGGCTAGATCCATCCGCTTCTCCAGCTCTGCGTTTATAAGCTGCTCGTCCACCTCTGGGAAAAGATCAAGGTGCACGCTAAAGTTCTCCCCCTCTGCAAGGTGAGGATGGAGATCGCAATAGAGCCGCTCAGCATAGAATGGCGCAAGGGGGGCCATTAGCTGGGCAACCGTTTTGAGAGCGGTGAAGAGGGTTTGATAGGCTGCAAGCTTATCCGTAGTCATATCCCCTCCCCAGAAACGCTTGCGGTTTAGGCGAACGTACCAGTTGGAGAGTTCCTCGGTAACGAAATGCTGAATAGCCCTACCACCCCGCGTGGGTTCAAAGGCCTCAAAGGCACTATCAACCTCCTGCGTAAGCGTATTGAGGCGTGATATTAGCCACCGGTCTAGCTCGCTGCGTTCCGCAATGGGCACTTGAGCTTCGCTACCGGAGAAGCCGTCAACATTGGCATATAGGGCAAAGAAAGAATAGGTATTATAGAGCGTCCCGAAAAACTTTCGAACCACCTCTTCGACCCCGGCAAGGTCGAATTTGAGGTTCTCCCATGGCTGCGAGTTGGTCATCATGTACCAGCGGATGGGGTCCGGGCCATACTTCTTAATCTCGACGAAGGGGTCAACACCGTTGCCGAGTCGCTTGCTCATCTTGTTGCCGTTCTTGTCGAGAACGAGGCCATTGGAAATGATATTCCTAAAGGCCACGCTATCGGAAGTCATGGTGGCAACGGCATGCAAGGTAAAGAACCAGCCACGCGTCTGATCAACCCCCTCAGCGATGAAAGAAGCTGGGAATTGCTCCTTAAACGTCTCCTGGTTCTCAAAGGGATAGTGCCACTGCGCATAGGGCATGGCCCCAGAGTCAAACCATACATCAATCAGATCTGGCTCCCGGTACATCGGCTTCCCCGAGGGAGATTGCAACACGATGCTATCTACATACGGCCGATGGAGATCGAAGACGTTGTAGTTCTCCTCGCTCATATTCCCGACCTCGAAGTTCTCGAGAGGGCTAGTCGGCATGAGGCCAGCGGCCACCGCCTTGGTGCACTCATTCTTTAGCTCTTCAAGAGAACCGATGCATATCATTTCGCTCCTGTCCTCGGTTACCCAGATGGGGAGCGGTGTCCCCCAGTAGCGAGAGCGGGAGAGATTCCAGTCCACAAGATTCTCCAACCACTTGCCAAAACGCCCTATACCAGTGCTTGCAGGTTTCCAATTTATGGTGGCGTTTAGTTCAAGCATGCGCTCCTTGAATGCAGTGGTCTTAATGAACCATGAGTCTAACGGATAGTAGAGAACTGGCTTGTCCGTACGCCAGCAATGGGGGTAGCTATGGGTGTGCTTTGCGATTTTAAAGGCCTTGCCACGCTGCTTCAGGTCAACGCAGAGGTCTACGTCCAGCTCCCCGCCCATCGGGTCGTCATCGGCCACGTAGACCGGCTTAACGAAACGCCCAGCCCACGGCTTATACTGCTCTACATTTACGAACTGCTCAACAAAGGCATCGGTCATCTCCTCAAGGGGGGTAAAACGCCCCTGGCGGTCAACCATAGGCGCCTGCTCGTCCTCTGGGGTGGCTAGGGTCATACCTACTATACCCTGCTGCTTAGCCGCTCTAGCATCATCCGCACCGAAAGTCGGGGCCATATGTACGATACCTGTACCATCCTCAGTGGTAACGAAGTCGGCCTGAATTACCTCATAGGCCTTGCCCTGAGGCTTTACCCATGGGAACACAGGCGCATAGTGCTGACCTACTAGCTCCTTACCCTGAACCTGCTTAAGAAGCCTCCAGGGGAGTGGGCTATTGACCTTCTGTGGAGCAACCATATCCAGCTCATCACCCCCATCCGGGAAATAGGCCTTGAGGCGCGCATCCGCTAGCACTACGACTATCTCCTCACCCGTATAGGGGTTGAAGGTATGCACATAGTCATAGAGGATGCTAGAGCCAACCGCACACGCTGTGTTGGATGGCAAAGTCCAGGGGGTTGTAGTCCAAGCAAGGAAGCTGACGGGAAGCCCGTTCTCCAGGACAGGCCGCCCGTTTCGATCCAGCTGGTTGAACAGGCCTGTTACGGTGGTATCGCTCACATCACGATAGCAACCCGGCTGGTTTAGCTCGTGAGTTGAGAGCCCAGTGCCAGCGGCGGGCGAGTAGGGCTGTATGGTCTTCCCCTTGTATAGGAAACCCTTCTCGCAGAGTTGCTTAAGGAGATACCAGAGCGACTCGATATACTTGTTATCGTAGGTAATGTAGGGGTTCTGCATATCCACCCAGTAGCCCATCATCTGCGTCATGCGCTCCCACTCATCGGTATACTTCATCACATCCTCGCGGCAGGCGCGATTGTAGTCCTCAACGCTGATGGTCTTGCCAATATCCTCCTTTGTTATACCGAGACTTTTCTCGACACCTAGCTCAACAGGAAGACCATGGGTATCCCAACCAGCCTTTCGATCCACGAGGTAGCCCTTCTGAGTGCGGTAGCGCAGGATGGCATCCTTTATCGTACGAGCCATGACGTGGTGTATACCAGGTATACCGTTGGCAGAGGGAGGTCCCTCGAAGAAGACGAAGCGTGCTGCCCCCTCTCGCAACTTGGTACTCTTAGCGAAGGTATCATTAGCTTTCCACCTATCAATCACCTGCTCAGAGGTGGCGACCAGATCAAGACCCTTATATTCTTGGAATTTCATCTATGTATTCATTAGCGCAACCAGCACCGGGCAGACTAACCGCCCCCCAGCTATAATTGGATGCAAAGTTAAGGTATTTTCCAGTACCTTGGCACGCTCGGACTACTAGGCCACCTAGAGTCCCATGGAGTGGGCATGAGACTTTGGATTAGGACCAAAACGATTAGCACCTTCAGCACTATCGAGTATCATGAAGACCAACAGGATAACAGCACCGATTAAAGGCAAAAGCAGGATGAAAATCCAACCCCCACCTCGCCCAGTATCATGCAGCCTACGGACGGTCACAGCGATGGAGGGGATGAAGGCAAAGAGGCTATAGAGAGCACTCAGTAGGCTGTAATTCAGGCGAAAGAAGGAGAATGGCAGCGGGATTGTAAACTCCCCCCAAGGGATATAGGACAGCGCAAAGGAAACCAACGCATTAAACAACACGAAATACCAGAACTCAGAACGACGTGCACGACCTGAAAACTGGAAGTACTTCCGGAAGCAATCTATGTAGTAATTCATACTCTTGTATTATCTATGGCTTGCAAAGTTAAATCTTTTCCAACAATTAGTCGCTATCGCTGGCATCGCTGAAGAAATAGGTGGCGGCCTCCTCTGCCGCAAGATAGCTATCTAATATCCGAGGAACTTGGTATGTGCCGAGACTACCAGTGGGAACCATCCTGTACTCTTGTATGAGCGAATAGGGAAGACTCTGGAGATCTATAATGTAGAAAGTCACAAATAGTTCCTGATGGCTTAAAAGCTGTCGCTCAGGCTCTGAAGCATGCTCTAGCTCATAGTCTGTACCCACCAGCTCACGGAACTGCTCTAGTTGCTCTAGCTGCTCGAAGGTTGCTTCTTGCTCGGTCTCCACGAGAGGGAATTGGTAGAGAGAATGCCATATATCCTTACCCTGACGAAGCTCGATGAAGGTGTTTTCCTGCCACTTTAGCATGAGGAAATGCATGTAGCGCCGACGAGAAGGCCATTCGCCTCCGCATAGCATTGGCCGCTGAAGGGGCAAGGGGGGCAGTCGGGCATACCTGGGGTGCACTGCAAAGCCCCAAAGTCTATGATGGCCTGATTGAAGACGTGAGGTTCATCCCTATCAATGATATCCTCCGCAAGCTTCCAAAAGAGTTTTTTTCCTTCAGCCTTGCCACTCTGCTCGAAGATACCATAAACCCTTGCAAGCACACGGTAAACGTTGCCATCTATGGCAGGAACGGCCTCGTGGAAGGCAAAAGAGGCTACAGCGGCAGCGGCGTAAGGGCCTAAACCTGGCAGCTTAAGCAGCTCAGCATAGGTTCTGGGCAACTCGCCCCCATAGTCCTCCATGACCATTTTCGCGGCGCGATGCAGATTACGTGCCCGAGTATAGTATCCCAAGCCCTGCCACGCCTTCATTACGTCATCAAGGGGGGCATTAGCTAGGTCAGCCACCGTAGGGAACCGCTCCACAAAGTTAAGGTAGTAGGGCATGCCCTGCGCAACACGTGTCTGCTGGAGGATGATCTCGGACACCCAAACCTTGTACGGGTCTGGATTGTTTCGCCAGGGAAGATCACGGCCATATTCTGCGAACCAGACCTTCAAAATGCTGGCAAAGCCTGCGGGCCTCACTGCATCACTCATCAAAATAGATACTCTACGTTCAGGAGCAGCACATTGTTGTACTGCCCAGTGCGTATTGGAGAGCTAATCCCCGAAGGTCTACCACGCACAGGAAGGATGGAGTAGCTACCTCCCAGGCGGGCCGCCCAATGCTCGGTAAAGAAATAGGCAAAACTGGCCTGTGCCGTCCACTCGATCTTCGCAGGCTTTCTAACCCCAGAAAGCTCGACCTCCCCCTCAAAATGGCGCTGGGAGGCAGACATTAAGTAACCGAAGCCCATACCAAAGCTAAACTGGAAACGCCCCTTCAGGAGGTATTCAAAGACCAAAGGTAGCTCCAGATAATGGAAGGTAACCTTATGCACCGTACGCTCCGCATCCAGACGCTTGGCATGGCCACGTGCGCCCTTGCACACGTAGCTAAAACCTAGACGTGCATCCCAATTCTTTGGCAGATGATAGCGCACGAAGAAACCACCAGACGGCCATAGATGATGGTAACCACCATAGCCATCCCCATCGAGCTGGGCTGCAGAAAGCCCAAGCGAAAGACCAAAGCTAAAGCTATTCACCGGACGAGCCGGCACAGGCTTCAGGAAGCCCTCATTGGAGACCTCGCTGACAGAATCAACCGCATCTATGCTATCAGACGGAACGACATATGGTACGCATAGGGTTCTAGCCTGCAGGGGGAAGGAGAGCAGCGAGAGGGAGGCTAGCAGCAGCAACAGAAGGACACTACGCATCAGCAAGACGGCGTATCTCTTCAATCATCTTAGCCACACCGCTCGATGCGGGCTCAGCGTACACTGTCAGACGCGGAATCCCAGAGCTAGCAGAGGGATTAGGATCTACAAGCCACACTGAGCACTCCTTAGGGGCATAGGCAACCAACCCAGCCGCCGGATAGACATTTAACGAAGTACCCACGATGGCATAGTAGTCTGCCGTAGCAGAAATCTCTGCTGCCTTCTCTATATTCGGCACGGCCTCACCGAACCACACCACGTGCGGGCGGAGTTGGCTACCGTCCTCGGCCTTCTCGCCCATCTTTAGCTCCCACCCTTCTATCGGGTAGACCATGGTGGGATTCGCAGACGATTGCGACATACGCAGCTGACCATGAAGATGGAGCACGTTCGTACTGCCAGCACGCTCATGGAGGTCATCTATATTCTGGGTCAGCACCTGCACATCGAAGTACTTCTCAGCCTCGGCCAAAGCATAGTGCCCATCATTTGGCTCAACCTC
>PDRH01000053.1 GCA_002748015.1 Bacteroidota bacterium
CCGGAGCGAGATAGGTCGCTCCTTATTTCCTCTATTGCCTTTAGCCTAAAGTGTATCTTCATACTAGACCTCTGCCCGACTTTCTACTTCTCTACCACCGTCCGCAACCTATCCGAATGGAACATGTCCGCCGGGCTTATGACCCTCTCATCCAGCGGTAGCTTCTGCCCGTAGCGCTCGTGGAGCTTTCTGCTTACGCGCTCGTCATCGAGGTTGAAGTTGCGGAGGCGGGCTAGCTGCCCGACCTCTACCCCGAGCACCTGCTTGTACATCTTCCAGACGATTTCGGAGCAGTACATCCGCCTGTCCGACCACTCGAAGTAGAGGTCATAGTCGCGCCCGATGTAGCGTTTGCCGAACTGCAGCATGCGCTTGAGGTTGTCGGGGGTTAAGAGCCTGTTGGCATCCTTGAGGCGCTTGACCACGTAGTGCCCCTCCTCGCCACGCTTGGCCCATTCCTCCAGCGGCGTGATCTTAACGGGCTGGACTGCTTCGTAGACGTAGCACTGGCCTTTAGTGAAGTAGATTACGCCCATATGGCTGTACTTCGAGCCTGTGGCTATCTGTATCGCCTGGCTCTGGCTAGATTGGGAAGTCTGGAAGATGATGTCGCCGTTGCGTAGCTCCTCCTCGGCTGAGCAGGAAGAGAAGAGGAATATTGCCAGGAATAGCGACGTCACATAGGCCAATATGTGAACCTTCTCAGGCCATAGCACGGCGGTCCTGCCAATGCATGGCTTTATACGCCTACTACGAAGCTTCTGCAGCCTACTCGTATGCCTGTTCATATGCCTGCACATGATGCGGGAACTCCTCACCATAAAATGGGTAGGGTACGCCTAGAAGCGTAAGTTCAAAGCCCTCATGCTCCATTCCCTCTATGGCGTTCCCGGCGGCGGGTATTTCCTGCCCCAGGTGGTTGCGTACAACGAGCTGCTCGATTGGGGATATGGCAAGGCACTTCTCCCCTTCATCCAATACGGAATGCGCTACGAGGTTCTCCTCGCAGTAGGCCCGTAGAAAGTCGAAGCCATAGCTAGGGTCGCTGAAATGTATAATTCCTGCAACAACCCCCATGGGCGGATCGGCTTTCTCAAGCTCTGTTGTGCCGAGGGGTAAATCCTTGAGGTATATGGTGTAGGGGGCACTCATGGTTTATTGGTCAGCGTTTTGGGAAGGTGACTAAATGTGAATTTCTCTGCCGCAAGTTACAACAAAAAGGCCTGTGGGCAAGAGCTAGGGGACGCGCCTATATGGTGCATGCCTAACATCAAACCAGATATACTGTCTACAAAGCAGTGGAGGGCTGGCTTGCTGGGAAGGACAAGCAGGGGAATAAGCGAAACAATCGGATATTACGTATCCTGCTCGAGGAGAACAACAAGGGGGGTGATGGCCGGATTATGGATATGGCCCCCAACGCCCGCTTCATCTGGTACGAAGTGGATGGAAAGACGCCGTCCGAGGACATTTACCCGTATCAACATAGGCAAGATTCCCCTAACGAATGCGGAGCTGATTAAGGTCCTTCTCCTGCGTAAGGACAACTTCCCGACCGTGGAACTACACCTGCAGCAGCTACGTATAGCCAAGGAGCGGGACGAGATAGAGCAGCGGCTACAGGACGATTCCCTCTGGTATTTTCTCCGTAAACGATCTGCCACGGAAGCCGGCAAGCGGATAGGCTACCTCTTCGACCTGATGGCTGGGCAGGAAGGCAAGAAGAGCCATGATCCTCGCGCAAGCTATTTCTGGTTCTACAACCGGCTGGCCGAGGCACATGGCGAGGCTGCAAGCTCAATCCTCCGGTGTATAGACGGGCTCTGGCTGGAGGTCAAACGGTGGTTTCAGACCCTATTGGGTTGGTACGAAGACCATACACTCTACCATCTAATCGGGTACCTGGTGGAGTATGGGGGGGCAGAGTTTAGCTTTACAGGGCTGGCCGAAGAGGTGCATGGGGCGCCCAAGGATGAGTTCCTTAGAGCTGTAGAGAGGCGGGTGGGTAGAAGCCTGAAGAAGCGAGAGGGGAAAGAGCTAAAGGACATAGATGTTTTGGGAATAGGATACGAGGATCGCCAGAACGTTGGCAAGATGCTCCTTCTCTTCAACCTGCATACAATTCTCGACTCGAAGCGTTCGGACATGCGCTTCCCCCTTCGACCGCTTCAAGCTCGAGCGTTGGGATATTGAGCATATCGTCCCCCAGACCGAGTTTAGCATCGCTCCATCGCAGCAGGAGGAGTGGTGCCGGGATATGCTGACCTTCATCATGGATAGCGAGGACCACTCCGACGAGAGGATCAAGAGCTTCCTGGTTGCCCATGCCACGGGGGAACGGAGCGCTGATGCAGAGCTTCTCGAAGGCATCCAGGAGCATGGTTGCGTACAATTGCTGGTATCCTCGAGGCCTTCGTATAGCCACTTTATCCGCTGCGCAATGAGGATTCGCATCTCCCCTCGGCCATCATGACCGGGAGCTGTTAGCGGGTTGTCTTTGAAGTTGTTTTGTTTTCATTGCGTCCTGAAATTGTAGTTTCAGTACGCGTTTTGTCTATGAACCGATTTACTGATAGGTACTCCGAAGCTAATCAGGGAGGAGTGCCAGCAGGGTTTCATCTACCATACTGAGGATGAGCTGCTGCTCTACAAGGAGTCTAAACGTAGCCACTTTCACTGCGAACCCTTCACATATGTACTAGCGCAAAATACGGATTTCATCGACTGCATCACCCCACCCTTCAAGCTAGAGGAATACAAGAAAAGTAAAACCGCAGAGGAAACTCCCCATATCGAAATTTCAAAGGGTACAGAATGCCACATAGAGATTGGGGCATGCTATAGCCATTACGATTTCTCAGGCTACCATCAAGCCTAGAAAAGGTTCCTCTGAGCAAGTGCAAAGTGGGACACTGTATAGGTACGAGCAACCTCGTTGTATATGCAAGAGTGAACAGGAGGTGATAGATACGGTTAAGCAACTAATTTCTGTTCTGTAGCGCGGCATAGGTCCCTAGCCCAGCTCTCAGTAGGCTAGGGGCATACGCCGCACCAAGCGCAAAGCACCTACATTAGCATGCGGTAAGCACTCCCCTACTCTCCCCCCTGCCACTGCATAGCATCAAACTCCTTGTCCGGGACGTAGGGCATCTTGAACTGGAGCTTGCTCGCCTCCATGGTGCGGGCCACCAGCTCGATGGCGGGGACGATGCTCTCTAATTTCTCGGTGAAGCTCTCATAGCTAAAGCCGAGGCTGAACACCTTCCGCTGCTTCATCTGCACGTGGAGGAGGGCGGGGTACGGGACATCTGACCCATGGAGATCCAGTGCGTACACGTATCCCGTGGGGTTCATCACGCTGCGCATGGCGGCCTCTATGCTATTCTGGCCGATAATCCGTACCTTCTGGAGCTTCTGCGCTTCGTGCAAAGCCTCCGCGTAGCCCTCCTGGAGAGTGCGAGCAAAATCAGCATAGCCATTCAGGAATAGGGCGTACTCCTCCAGACGGTGATTGTCATCGCCTGTATGGAGGTTGACGGAGGTGTCGAAGAGGTTCTCGAAGTACACGTGCCAATCGTACACCGTGAGGACGCACTTCCCGTCCAAGGAGTACTCCACGCAATCGATTTTC
Organism: Bacteroidota bacterium; assembly: GCA_002748015.1. Classification (GTDB taxonomy): domain Bacteria; phylum Bacteroidota; class Bacteroidia; order Bacteroidales; family CAJPTX01; genus Bacteroides_D. The sequence goes on from PDRH01000053.1 coordinate 3,632, forward strand.
CCCTTGTAGTACTTGGGCTCCACCTCTAGCCCCTGTATCTCTAGCTTCAGCAGCGCCTCGAGATCTAGCCTTCCCCTACGTCCTGGGCCACTGTAGAGCGTTTGCTCAAGGTACTCAACCAGCCGTGGCTTAAAGTATATACTACCGAATATCTCATCGTCCTTCACGGGCGATAGCTCCCATAGGTAGGTTTGCCCCCAATCGGCGACCATATCCTTGTTGCCCAGCTTGAAGGGGAAACCCATCATCTCGCGCAGCTCGCAGCGTAGCAGCTTTGCCGCCTCTAGGGTCGGTAGCACGTCCGCCATACGCTTTACAAAGGTCTTATGCGAGAGGCTCAGCTCCACGTAGCGCTTGCCCTCCAGGGCCACCCGCAGCAGGCTGCTCTTTGCGCCCTCCTCCAGGTTGTAGCGGTAGGCTGTACCCTTCATCAACTCCTCCACCATGATGGGGATGTTGGCCTCCGCCACGGCCTTCATTTTCTCTTCCTTCACCTTCATGTCCACCTTCTCGGCAATACCCGGTATATGGCTAGCGCCGAAGGCCGGGAAACGCTCCAGGAGTAGACGGGTACCCTCCACTATCCGCTCGCGCCGCCCGAAGACGAGGCCGTTGCCCTCGTCCATCAGGAAGAAGGGTACGACGGGCTGGTGTCCCCAGTGGTCGTTGCTGCGGTTTCGTAGGCTCAGCACGAGCTGTCCATTGATGCGGTACTGGATTTCCACCACCATTCCCTGCGCATCGCGCTCCACGCTCTTAGCCATCGAGGGGCTATCCCAAGAGGCTATGGTCTCGAACTCCTGCGCCAGGGCGGTGTCGCTGGGGAGGCGCTTGGTCCGCTCCTCCGAGTCGTAGATGGTTTCGCGGCAGAGCCCCTTGAAGAGGTCGGTCCAGCGCTTCTTATGCTCCGCATGATTGCAACCCGCCGTGATGGCCTCGCAGGTGAATAGTTCGACTTGCTCCTGGGGTAGGGGGTCTCCGCCCAGCATCTCGGGTGCTGGTCGCACTACCCCGTCTAGACCAGCCACCGCAAGCTCCTCGTAGCCCTTCTTCCGCTTGGAGGCTATGAGCCGCTGGGCATCCTTTAGGGCAGCCTCGGGCGTGGTGAAGGTCTTGGTTCTCTGCTGGCCATGCTCGCCTATAGGCCCGTAGCAAACGGTGTGGCTTGCGCCCTGCACCTCTATCTCCCAGAACTTGCTGGAAGAGTCCTTCGTACACTCTAGGTATATCTTCATGGGGGAAAGATTACATATAAGGACGTTTTTTCTACGTGCCATTCTAGTCATGCGGTGAGCCGCTACCAAAGCGAATGGGGGTTGAAGCCCGCGCTTCTCCCCTACCTCTTCACGCCGGGTACATCCCACGCCCCAAGAAGTGCGAGGGTCTTTTCGTGCCAGTCCATGATGTACTCCACGATTTTCCCATGGTCCCTATCCGAGACGGACTCCCCGCTCTGGCGATAGGCCACTAAAGCGTCCTGCTGCTGCTGGCGTAGGGCAAGCTCCAGACAGTTGGCCTCCCCGTAGCTCAGGCCCAGGTAGTAGGCTTCACGGAGGGCGAGCTGCGTTCTCCGCCGGAAGTCCTTCAGCGTGTGGGCTATGTCCACATCGTCCAGCCCCTCCACCTCGCTCAGGGACAGGTTCAAGGACGGTAGCTCCCGACGCTTCAGTACCTCAAGCCCAAGAATCTTCGCATGCTCATAGGGGTTCTCCGTGGTTTCGCTCCCCCCTTCAGCCCACTGCAAGCGGATCTTATACTCCACACGCCTGATCAGGTCCGGCTCGTTGAGCGTAGTGAACGATTGCACTAGCAGGGCTTCGGGCGGGTCGGACGTACCCGCCCATACATCGAGGACATCGTTGCGCACCCGTAGCAGCTGGTCTGCCCGCTCGGCGTAGAACATCAGGAAGGTTGCCTGGTCGGTAGCCTGGTCGCTCGCTCCCTTGGACCGCTCCCACCAATCGAAGTAAGTATATACATCATCGCCCAGCCATAGCTCTAGCCGATAGGGCTCCAGGCTAGCATCTACGCGGAGGAACTCGCGCACCATACCCTCCTCCGTCCAGCTGACCTGCAGGGGTTTACCGTCCATAGCCCTAAGCTCCTGATCGCTGGGAGGAGAGGTGAAACGGTTGCCACTAAAGGTGCAGCCGCTAATCATCAGCTCGGTTGGCTCACCGTAGGTGGTAGCATTGTAGAAGCTGGTAGCCTCATTGTCCGTAAAGCTGGTCTGCACCAGCCGGCAATCCGAGTTGCTAAGCCGGATCAGCTCGGTGGAGGGGTTCTCATATACTCGGCATTCATTTAGCTCTATGTCCCTAGAATCCTCGGCTAGAATAGCGTGGCCAGAATTGCTGTAGAACTGGCTACCCTCCACCCTAACCCGCTGCGCATTCTTTAGGCGTAGCCCCACCACGCCCGACCCATTCAGCTCGCAGGCCTTGACGGCGATTCGCTTCGACTGCAGGAGAACCAGCACGTCCGCATCGCAAGCCGTCGACACCCTGTGGAAGAGGTTGAGGTTGCTTAGCTGCACGTCCGTCGAATTGCGAAAGCACAGCACATGCTGATAGTCGTTGTCGACAACAAGCTGCGTGGTCTTCGCGCTGGTGATGGATAGGTTGCGAAAGCCATCGAGCACGAGGTTGCTATTCTCCCAGAGGATGCGCCCCTGGCCATCCCCCTCGTCAGTATCGCTGAGGTAGGGCCTGATGCTCGCATCCGAAAGATTGAGCGTGTCCATGGTCAGGATAAGCTCCCTATCATTCCGCAATTCGCTAAAGAAGCTGGCCAGATCGTCCACGTAAACCCTCTGCCTAGCAGGGAGGTCAAGCTCATCCTTGCGCAGCAGGGCGTAGAACTCTTCGTATAGCCCCTCGTCCTCCATATCGTCCTCGATGGAGTTCGTCTGCTCCGCCACACCCTCGGGGTCAGCCCTCTCCAGGGTGTTGGAATCGGCCGATGTACCATCCGCTGGGAACTTGCCCTGGGGTTGACCTACAGAACCGCAAGCACTCATTAAGCTGAGAAGGATAGGCATCAGTAGGAGAAAGAAAGAACGTGCGGATGGGCGGGGGCAAGTAAGGTTCTGGTATATGTTTCGCATTAGCACTGAATGATTATGGTATGCATATTTGCTACGCAAGATAGCAAAAAACACCCCCCCCGCAAGCGTTCAGGACATGCATCTCCTACTAGGGGGCGGGCCTTCCTTCTCTACACCATTCAAGACTGACTGAGCGGCAAGCTGTCTACTGCTCCGGCTTGTGGGCTGACCTCCATCCCTGCTCGCATGTCCACGGTCTAGGCTAAGGAGCGGCGGGGGCGACTATCCGAAAACCAAGGAAGTCGTAGCAACAAGACTGGGGTTCTCCGGCTTCCCGATGCGCACTGCGGCTGGTCCAAGCCCCTTTGTTCCAGCCACCACCACGGTTTATGCGCATATCACCCGTAGCTGGTCCCTTCGGATTCTCCTCCAGCTTATCTTCATTACCAGCGCCCTTGCACCCCTGATAGTAGTCCTCACTGTACCAGTCCGAACACCACTCACACACGTTACCGTACATGTCGTACAGGCCGAAAGCATTCTTTTCGTACTGCCCTACTGCCCGCGTTCGCCCGTCCTCCTGCCAAGGGCTCCACAAGATATTCGCCTGCTCGAACGTCAATGTATCCCCAAAGCTAAACCTCGTCGTGCTCCCCGCACGGCAAGCGTACTCCCACTGCGCTTCAGTCGGGAGCGTCACGCCATGGCCGACCCACTTGCAGAAGGCCTGGGCATCATCATACGATACGCAAACCACGGGCTGGTTCGCACCCTTGAACCTATCGTCCAAATCCGGGTAGTGCGAGCTGCTCTTCTTCACCGCATCCCACTCAGCCCCCCCCTTGGCCTCCATCACCCAAAGGAACTGATCATACTGCGCATTCGTAACCTCCGTCGCACTCATCCAGAAGCCCGAAAGCTTAACCCGGTGCTGCGGCTTCTCATTATCACGCGCATAGGGGTCGGAATCGGAGCTGCCCATCAGGAACTCCCCCCCCTCCACCCACACCCAC
>PDRH01000054.1 GCA_002748015.1 Bacteroidota bacterium
TCGCTGGTCAAAGCCCTCAAGACCATGATGGCGACGATGTACTTCCGCGGGGGGCCTAAGCATGTGGTGAAGGCCGAAATATTTTTTGATGCGCAGTGCCGCGTAGATGGCCTGGCGCTGGATACGCCGATTCCGGTTGGTGAGGAGGTTCCTATCAACCGTGTATACTTCCAGCAGCTGTTCCTGCGGGACGGGGTGCAGGAGGGGGCCTCGGGCTACCAGCGAACAAAGCTCGTAGCTACGGTCAATGATCAGATCGGAGAATAAGAGAAAGGGATATGGAAATGATGAAGATACAGAGAGGTCGGCTAATGGGGTGGTTACTACTCGCCCCGCTGGCCGTGGGCATGCTCGCGAACTCCTGCGATAAGGAGGAAGAGGAGATGCCGATAGAGAATACCGCCTGGAAGTCGTACGGGCTGGCCGAACGCCCCTGGGCTGAGGCGAAGGGGGCTACGCCGGCCAACGATGCCGTGCCCTTCCCGGAGGAGGTTGATATCAGCTGGGAGGAGTTCCTTAAGGGCACGCTCCCCGGCGGGAAGGAAAGCGAGGGGGTGGCCCTGGTGATGTCGGAGTCGGTGTTCCTGCGGGTGATGCAGGGGCTGACGATGGAGTTCTACTCCGACAATGATGCTAAGGCCATCTTCAACGTGATGATCTACGAGGATTTCTTCGCGAAGAAGAACGGGAAGATGCTGACGGTGGAGTTCCCCTGCAAGTACTACAAGGAGAACGGGTGGATAGCCGTACGCGACTACAACTACGACGACCTTGGGAATATGCTCTCCCCGAAGTACGCCGAGTTCCTGAAGCTGAACCAGGAGGACTTCGTACTGGTCTTCAAGGCCATAGCTGGGCTGATTGTCATCCAGAGCGAGCTGATCGCGAGCCACTACATGGGTATGCCCTTCGAGTACATGAACGGGAAGTACATCATCTCGCCACGGATAGAGACGAGCGTCATCCTGGCCGACCAGAACAAGACCGACGCAGCGGTAGCATACACGATAGGCAAGCTCATGGAGTACGTTCCCTGCTCGAAGGAAAAGGCGGTGCAGATAATGATGCAAATCGGCCTAATGATGCAGAAGGACAGCTACTGCCTATACCTAAAAAAGGTGGAGTAGGTTAGCGGACTAAGCCGCTTAGAAAGGGTTTAATTTGATGGTTTTTCTTACCTTTGCCGGTGAAAACAGAGAGTGAGAACTATAATCCATTGATTACCAGTGGGTGCGCCTGCTGGAAAAAGGAGGTAGTAAAAAGCTAGATTGCAGAGTACACACCGCGTTGCATCTACACATTCTATGATTATGAGAAAGATTACGATAGTTCTAAGCATTGTTCTACTGAGTTCGCTGGGCGCGAAGGCTCAGAATGCGAAGCTCCAGTCGGCCTTTATCTACCAGTTCACAAAGCTGATAGAGTGGTGTCCAGCGGGCAAATCGGGGGACTTCAAGATCGGGGTGCTTGGCTCTGGTAGCGCCGTGGGCAAGGAGCTAGACCGGCTTCACGGGCGGAATGTAGGTAGCCAGACTATCAAGATAGTTAGCTTCCCCAGCCCGGGTAGCGTAGCCAAATGCAACATCCTCTACGTTCCGTCGAGCTATGCCAGCAAATTGGGTAGCCTGAAGAGCAAGCTGAGCGGTGGGTGCGCCCTAGTCGTTTGCGATAAGGTGGGGAGCTATGGCAGGGGGGCAGACATCAGCTTCGATGCGAGCGGCGGCCGCCTGAGCTTCGAGGTGAACAAGACCTCGATGAAGGGCAAGGGGATGAAGGTTAGCAACAAGCTAGTCAACCTTGCGAAGAGGTCGATGTAGCTCGAGAATAGCATAAGATGCTACGGCGCACAGCCCCCAGGTTGTGCGCCGTTTTTTTACGCCCATTGTTGCTAATTCGGGAAAAGCTGCTACCTTTGCGGTCGATTTGAGGCGGGTGCCATTGTTCACCTTTGGACACCAGCCATTGCGGGGTGTAGCTCAGTCCGGTTAGAGTACACGTCTGGGGGGCGTGGGGTCGCTAGTTCGAATCTAGTCACCCCGACAAATCAGAAGGATGGCCAGTGGCCATCCTTTTTTTGTGCTTGCGAAGTAGGCCCCCAATTCGGCCTATCGCTACTCGCCATTCTAGGCATGCGGCGAGCCGCTATGCCTACGGGCTGCTTGCTGATAAAACGAATTGGTGTAAGCCTACTTACCACCTGATTCCGGACGGGGGAAGAAGGTCCGCACAAAGGGCGATGCGCGCTGCCTAAGGGTCTACGTTGATAAGAACACGTACCCCCTTGGTCGCTTCGTTGCCCCTGAGCAGCTGAACGCTCTCGTAGATAATACGCTTCGTCTCCTGCAAATTCTGCTGCGGGTGGATTTTCACGAGCAGCTGCATGATGTGCCGCTGGGCTATCCAGGCTACAGGAGGGGCCTGTGGTCCAAGTACTGCATCACCGAGGACACCGACAAGCCACTGGGCCAGGAGGCCGGCCGCTTCGTCCACCCGGGGCTTCTCCCTATGCATGAGACGTAGCTGCACAAGGCGTACAAGGGGGGGGTAAAAGTTTTCCTCTCGCTCCGCTAGGGTATGCGAATAGAATGCGCCGTAGTCGTTCTGCTGCACCCAGCTGAAGAGAGGGAGTTCAGGCTGACGTGTCTGGATAAGCACACGGCCTGGCTTATCCGTTCGGCCAGCACGTCCGGATACCTGAGCCATCAGCTGGAAGGCGCGTTCATAGGCACGGAAGTCCGACTGGCGTAGAAGGCCGTCCGCATCGAGTATCCCAACGAGGCGAACATTGCTGAAGTCGAGCCCCTTGGTGAGCATCTGCGTACCGACGAGCACGTCCAGCTGGCCTGCTGAGAAGTCCTCAATTATACGGCTCGCACCGTGGCGTGTGCGGGTGGTATCAAGGTCGAGGCGACCAAGCCTAACCTCCGGGAAGAAGGATAGGAGCTCCTCCTCAACGCGCTGGGTACCCAAGCCCTTCCAGCGTAGCGCAACTGATCCACAGGCCAGACAGGCCTTCGGCACCTCCTCCTGGTAGGAGCAGTAATGGCAGTGCATCGCGCGGTCTGCCTTGTGGTAGGTAAGGCTAACATCGCAGTTGGGGCACTGGGCCACCCAGCCGCAGTCTGGACACTCTACATAGGGGGAAAAGCCCCTACGATTCTGGAAGAGGATAACCTGGCCCGCAGCGGCTAGCGTTTCGCCTATAGCCTGCACCATCTGCTCCGAGAAATGCGCCTGCATTCTCCCCTGCTGGGCAGCCAAGCGGAGGTCTACCAGCTCAACGTGGGGCAGGCTGGCCGCCCCATAACGCTCCGCCAGCAAGGCGTAGCCGTACTTCCCCCGCTGCACATTTGTATAGGTTTCTATGCTGGGGGTCGCTGTTCCCAGCAACACCTTGGCCTTCGAGAGGGAAGCTAGCACGACGGCGGCATCCCGCGCACTGTACCTGGGAGCGGGAGAGCTCTGCTTAAAGGAGGAATCATGCTCCTCGTCCACAATGATGAGGCCAAGGTCGGAGAACGGTAGGAAGATGGCCGATCGAGCCCCGACAATAAGGTCATAGACCACCCCCGAACGTCTGTCGCTCCCATGGAGGATGGCCTCGTATAGCTCCATGCGGTAGCGGTCGGGCTGGCGTGAGTGGTACACCCCGACCCTCGCTCCGAAGACTCGCTGCATGCGGTTGATAATCTGGGCAGTGAGGGCTATCTCTGGGAGGATGTAGAGTACCTGCTGGCCTGCCGCGAGGGTCTCGGCAATGAGGTGCATGTAGACCTCCGTCTTTCCGCTCCCCGTTAGTCCATGAAGGAGTGCCACGTCCTGCTTCGCAAAGGAGTCCTTCAGCCGCTGGTAGGCCTCTTGCTGGGCATGAGAAAGGGTTTTACGGTTCTCCGATGCCATTAGGGAATCGTCCAGCGCAGAGATCTCACGTTCCTCCTGACGGAGTAGGCCCTTCTTGAGCAGAGCGCGTAGGCTTGCATCCTTAGCCTCCGCCCTTGCCAAAAGGATACGCCGGGCAATGGGTGCAGAGAGTGGCAAGCCCTCCTCCTGAAGGATGCGGACAAAGGCCAGGAGGAGCTTCTGCTGGCTAGCAGCCCGACCAAGCTCATCAAGGGTTGCACCGAGTGCGTCCATGGTAGCAGTAGCCTGCGTAAGGTAAATATACGCCTCACGGCGGGGCTTGATGGTACGAGCCATACGCTCCTCCACCTGCAGTACCCCCAGGCGCAGCAGCCCATTCAGCGCCCGACCTGCCGCGGCATTCCCAGCTCGAAGAACGTCCTCAACCTTCACCTGCTTCTGTCGCCCAAGCTGGGCAAGCATTTCCTGCTGGGCTGGCGAAAGAAGCGGAACACCCTCTAGAGAAACATCCGGTGCAAGCCGCAAAAGGGACTCCTGCTCCAGCTTCATACCAGCCGGCAGGGCGGCCAGCATCACCTCGCCCGGCGAGCACATGTAGTATTGGGCCATCCACTGCCAGAAACAAAGCTGAAGGGGCGTAACGGAAGGCTCTTCCTCGATAATATCCACCAGCTCCCTCAGGTTGTGCACGCTCGGTGCATCATCATGCAGACGTAATACCACCCCCATCAGCAGACGCTTCTTCCCGAAAGGTAGAACCACCCTCTGCCCCACCCTAAGCATGGATTCCAACTCCTCGGGGATGGCGTAGGTATAAGCCCGGGGAAGGGGCACGGGGACTATAACATCTGCGTAGGTGGGCATGTAGACTAGTTTACGTGGTTACGCACCGCCTCATATAGCGCATTCATCATACGCCCACGGAGACGCAGGGTGTTGATGGTAAGGTTAGTCGCATCCGGATAGGTCCGGTTGGACAGCAGAACGAAGATAAAATGCTCCTTGGGGTCAACCCACATTATCGTGCCGGTAAAGCCTATATGCCCGTAGCTAGCCAGGGAGAGGGAATCGCCCACGTAGGAGCGCTGCCGATGGGCGGGATTGGGCTTATCGAAACCATAACCACGGTAACCGTCGGCGGGGTCAGCAGGGGCGGCCGTGAACAGGTCTACCGTCTCGGGCGCAAAGACCTCCACCCCCCCGTAGCTGCCGCGGCGCGCCAGCATCTCGGCGTAGATAGCCACATTATGCGCCGTGGAGAATAGACCGGCATGCCCGGCAACACCGCCCAGCATGGCTGCGGTACGGTCATTGACGAAGCCCTGCAACACCTCACGGCGAAAGAAGATATCATGCTCGCTGGGGGCACAATGGGTAGCCAAGCCCACCTTCCACGGTGCATAGAGGGTTCGATGCATACGCAGGGGCGCAAAGAGGGTCTCATGGGCGAGCTGATCGAGCGAGGCGCCTAGAGCGCGCTCTGCAACCGACTGGAGGAGTATAAAGCTCCAGTCGCTATATCGATACGCCCCCCGTTCACCGAGATTGGCGTTGACAATGATGGAGCGCACCGTATCCTCCATACCGTCCCGTTGCCACATATGCGGGGAGATAGGGTGTGAAAAGCCTGGGGACTTCTGAAGGGCATAAAAACCAGGAGCTAGAATAACATTCTTATTCATGTAGGCCCCCCCACCCATAGGGATGACGTAACCGTACTTCCGGCCATAACGGGTTAGGCGAGATGTGGGCCAGAGGTTTCTAAGCGCCCGTTGGTAGAAGGGGTACCAGGGCTTTAGGCCGGCTCGGTGGCGCAATAGGTCCTCTAGCACTAGCCCCCCGACAGGCCTATCCACTAACTGGGGAACATGCGTAGCTACAGAGTCCTGTAGGGCGACTTTTTTTTTTCATACATACGCATGACCACAGGCGTAGTACCTACAACCTTGCTAAGCGAGGCTAGGTCGTATATGGTGGTGTCAGTAACCGGCGTAGCCCCCTCGTCGTAGGACACGTAGCCAAAGTTCCGACGGTAAAACACCCTGCCATCCTTAGCCGCTATGACCTGCATTCCCGGCATGGCGAGCTGCTTTAGGGCATTTTCGGCCAGCGAGTCCGCACGCGCAATGAGGCGAGGGTCTGCCCCCAGCTCGTGGGGGGATGCCTCTCCAAGGCGAATGGTGGTATCCACATCCAGGCCCGCCCCCCGCTCTAGCTCCGGAGGCACAGAAACGGGCAAACGCCCGAAGGCCTTCCGTGCACCTACAAGTATCTGCGCCGCATTACGCTGAAAAGCCGGAGCATCATCGTAGGCCATTACTACATTGGCAAAGACATTCAGTGGGAAGAAGAAGCGAAGCGCATAGGGCGAACCGAAAAGCACCAGGGAGGTCGGCACACGTTCTGCACAGGCCTCGGCAAACTCGACAACGCCCTTGGGGATGCCGAAGCGCGAAGCTGGGGAGTAGCCTCTGGCACGCACGCAGATAATGGCATGCGTTTTGCCCTTCACCGCAGCCTTAGCCTGTCGAGCTAGACGCCCGGACTTCAAGTCGACCGCCATGGGCTGTAGCTTGGCATAATCTGCCATAGTACGCTCGAAGGCGGGAGAACCACCCGAAAAGAAGGATACATAGCCCGTGCTGGCTAGCTCCTCATTACTCAGAGGTATACGCCCCTTTGCCAACACGGTAAGGCTTTCGGCAGCGATATCATCAACAAGGTTCTGGTCATCCTGCGTTTTCAGGTCCTTCGGCAAACCCTTCACCTCAACGGTTTCGGCACTTTCTCCTATTGCCCAGTGCTTGGCTATCAGTATGCGTCGGCAGGTGCTATCCACCCGCCCCTGCGATATACGGCCGCTCTCCACCTGCTGGGCTATAAGGTCAATCGCCCCCACGACCTCCTCCGGAAAGAGGAGGATATCCGCTCCGGCCTCGTAGGCCTTCAGGCAAACCTCGCTGGGGGATAGGCCTCCAACTGCTCCCTTCATGTTGAGGGCATCAGTAACTATCAGCCCCTCGAACCCCAGGGTATCTCGCAGCCAAGTTCTGTTGACCGCAGGGCTAAGGCTGGCCGGTTCGTTCTTTGCACAGCCCATGGCAGGAGCATCTATATGGGCCACCATGACCATAGGAATCCCCCCCTGAACCAGGCTACGGAAGGGTGGGAGATCTCGCTCCCTAAGGGTCTTCATACCCGCCTCCAAGAAAGGCAAAGCCCGGTGCGAGTCCACCGACGTACTACCATGCCCGGGGAAATGCTTCGCGCAGGGAATTACTCCGTTCTGCTGCATCCCCAGCATCATGGCCGAGGCGTAGGAAGACACCTGCTCCGGCGTATCCCCAAAGGAGCGCACGCCGATGACCGGGTTCAACGGATTGGAATTGACATCAGCCACTGGAGCGAAGTTCACATGGACCCCCATTCGACGCATCGATTGGGCGATCTGCTGCCCCATCCTATAGGCAATCTGCGGCGTCCCCGTCCCGGCCAGAGCCATCGCCTTCGGGAAGACAGGCCCATCCGACAAGCGCATGCCCAAGCCCCACTCTGCGTCCATGGCTATGAGTAGAGGTATCCGGCTGGCCGCCTGGTAGGTATTGGTCAACTCCGCCTGACGCTTAGCCCCTCCCTGCAGAAAGAGAAGCCCCCCCACCCCCTGCTCCTTAACCAGGCTTAGCACCTCATTCTCCTGCTTAGCGTTACCCTTGGCATAGGCCGCCAGCATGAAGGACTGTGCAACCTTCTCACGTAGCGAAAGCGACTGCATCTGCTCATCTACCCACGCCAAGGCCACGCTATCGCCTAGGGAACGGCTT
>PDRH01000055.1 GCA_002748015.1 Bacteroidota bacterium
CATCATGGGCTTCACCGGCCAATCGACCTTCTTCTCGCTATTCAGCGCAGGGGCGATAATCAAGATGCGGAATGAGAAGCTGCAGGGACGGCATTTCACATCACAGGAGGGGCGAAGGAAGGATGACGGGCTCATGGATGGGGATGGGCATCCGGTGGTGGTTGCTGGGGCCTGGGCCGATGGCCGCAAACGCTACGAGGGGGAGAATGAGTTCTACGAGCGGAACTACGTGTATGCAAGCGAAAGCCTCGGGGCAAAACCCGAACTAAAGGACGGCACAGTGGAGAAGGAGTACACGCTACCGAAGGGGACGCTCTTCAGCCTACCGGTAGAAGTGAAGGGGGAGGTCGGGGACTTCCAGTACTACGCCCACCCCATCGATGCGAGCGCTCAGCCACAGCTCTTCACCACCGGCGCAACCCGCACGGGCAGGGTGGATTTCCAGGAGCGGTATAGCTGGGCAGGTGGCCTGGAGCCTGGGAGCGAGATGGACGCAAAGCCGGGGAAATACCGGGTGGTTTGCGTAGCGAGCAGCGGCGACTCGGAGAAGGGGGTTGCGCCGCAAATGGCCGTTCGGGACGCAGTAGTCAATATAACGGATGGTACGCCCTTCGTGCTAAGCGGGGGTTCAGCAGTAACCGGCAGGGTCTTCAGCACGAGCGAAATCCCCGGCCTGGAGAAGGAGCTGACCTGGGACGTAGACCCAATGTTCAACGGTACAAAGGTGCGCATCGTGATGAGCGATGACTTCGGGCAGACGTGGAAGTACACGCTCGTGGATGAGGCTCCCAATAGCGGGCGGTGCAAAGTGGTACTCCCATACGTTGAGGTCGGCGTGTACGAGGGGAAGCACGAGCAAGCCGTACGTCCATGCATCATTCGGGTGGAGGTGATTGGGCGCATTGCCTACGCGCAATCGACGTACCACCCGCTGGCCTCGAAAACCGGGGGTGAGGCCGCCGGGGGCTTCACGCTGTCGTTCAAGGGCGAGGGCGGTACGAATGCGCAGCATAGCGTCCGCTTCGAGAAGGTCCCTGAGGAGCGGGAGCTACACCTAAGGAAGGACGAGCAGCCCCCATCCGCACCGCAGGATGTGCGTGCAAAGAATTTATTCGGCAATCCTTTGAATGTGGAGTACAAGCAGCATGCTACGGTTGCGCTATCGGATGGGCGCCAGCTGACCCTGCGAACCTGGACGGCAGAGAATAATGGGAAAACCATCGTCTACGAGCAGCGGATATACCACTACCCCACGGGGGGCGAGCCGGGCTTCGCACTGAGAAAGCGGGTGTACGGCGAAGGGGATGTAAGCATAGCGCAAAAAGGGGGAGGCCCTATAGCTGACCTGATGCACATAGCGCAAGGGAGCGAGATTAGCGTAAAGGCAAGCCCCAAAACGGGGTACAGGCTGAAGTTCCTACTCGTCGGCGGGAAAGAGTTCACGAGCGGCGAAACGCTGAAGGTGGTGCACGATGTGATGGTAGAGGCGGTATTCGAGCGCGAGACGGTGCCGGTGGATATTGAGGTTGTCGGTCGGGGCGGGGCGGTGGTGCTGGAGTGGGCGCACAACCCGAGGGCCGTACCGGCTGGCAAGAACGTACGCGTAGCTACGCAGCATATCGAGGGGTGGGCGCTACGGGAGCTGACGCTCAACGGGGCGGACATCATGGCAGACGACAAGCGTAGCTTCACGGCGGCTGCGGGGAAGAAGATACGGGCGGTATTCGAGGAGCTGAAGTACCCGATTCGCCAGACGGTGCACGGCGAGGGGAGGATACTTTACGCCCTGGAGAAGGATGCACCGGAGAGCGAATGGGTGGAGCTTACGGAGTATCCGCTAGGCAGGATAATCTTTGCCAAGGGGCTTCCGGCTGCGGGGTGGGAGCTGAGCGCCCTATCGCACAACGGGAGCGGCATCATGGGGCTCTATGGGCAGGTTACGGTGGGAAAGACCAATAGCGTAGAGGCTACCTTTGTGAAGAAGACCAATAGCGGTGGCTCTACGGGAGGGGGTACAGGGCCACAGGCGGGCGGTGGGAGCACGGGAGGCCCAGCGGGCGGGAGTGCCGGTGGCTCTGGTGGGAGTTCAAATGGAGGTGGAGGCGTGCCGCCCAGCAATGGAAATACGCATAGCGAGAGCACAGGTGGCGAAAAGCAGCAAGAGGTAGCGCCCAGTACGGTGGAGAGGAAGAGCCCGACGCCGGTTGAGGCTGCGGGTGCAGGGCTACGGCTCGTACCTAACCCGGCGGTGGATAGCTTCAGGATGGAGGGGCTAGAGGATGGAAGCGCAGTGGAGGTCTACAACCTGCTGGGGGTTCGGGTGCTCAGCACCATGCAGACGGAGCGCATCTACACGGGGAATCTAGCCCGAGGCGTGTACGTGGTGCATGCAGGGGGGAGGACATTCCGCCTGGTGCTGCGCTAGGGAGTAAGCGATAGCAGTAGGGTTAAGCATTAGTCATTTAGGTATAGCTAGTATGGAAGGGCTGTTCAATGCAGGTTTGGCTCTGGACGGGATAGACATCGCAGTTACGATAACCGATCTGGAGGGGCGAATAGTGTATCTGAATCCGCGCTCGGCGGAGGTGAATGCTGGGGGCGATGCCTCCAAGCTACTGGGGGAACAAGTGCGGGATTGCCACTCGGCGCGTTCCAATGCCATCATTGAGCGCCTGATGGCGGGGGAGACAAACGTGTACACGATATCGAAGAAGGGGCAGCGAAAGCTGATCTACCAGTCGCCGTGGCGGGTGGGCGGCGAGGTGAAGGGGCTCATAGAGTTCTCCATCGTTATCCCCGAGGACATGCCGCACTACGATAGGGGCTAGACGATCGACTGCTAGGGCAGTACCTCTTTCCCCCGCTTTTCTTACCTTTGCCGCACCTTGCGGTATAAGGGTAAAATGGCATGGAGAAAGACCTACGCGTACTATCGCTTTTCTCGGGTTGCGGCGGGATGGACCTCGGCTTCGAGGGCGATTTCTTCGTACTGCGCGAGAGCGTGTCCCCCTGCCCGGAGTACATTGCTGATGACGCAGGCCAGGGCTTTGTGCGCCTAAAGCCGACACGCTTCGCCCTGGCCTTCGCCAATGATATCCTTCCGGAGGCTCAACGCTCCTGGCGGGCCAACTTCGCCCAGCGAGGTATAGACCCCGGCATCTTCCGGCTCGATAGCATCGTGGATTTGGTGCAAGCATCGAAGCGGGGGGAGTTCACCTTCCCCGATGGCATAGATGTGGTAACGGGGGGATTCCCCTGTCAGGATTTCAGCCATGCGGGGAAGCGGCGAGGCTTCTCCTCGCACCGGAACCATAGAGGGGAAATCGTGGAGGGCGACGATACCCCCTCCATCGAGACCCGCGGGATGCTCTACTACTGGATGAAGGAGGTCATCGAGCTGGTTCACCCTAAGGTCTTCATCGCTGAGAACGTGAAGGGGCTGACAAACCTCAAGGACGTTAAGGATACCATTCAGCGGGATTTCTCGCAGGCGGCCGACGGGGGCTACATCGTGCTGCCTGCCCGCGTTCTACAGGCGGCCGACTACGGAGTACCCCAATCGCGGGAGCGCGTAATCTTCATCGGACTACGACGGAATGCGCTACGGCCAGAGGCCATCGTAGCCCTAGAGAGCGAGCAGCTTCCCGCCGAGTACGACCCCTACCCCATCCAGACCCACGCCAAGAACCCCGAGGAGGGCCGAATACCCTGGGTTAATCTAGCCAGCCTATTCGCCCACCTGCAGGAGCCGGAGCACACGCAGGACGAATCACAACGCCACTACTCCAAGGCCCGCTACATCGGCGGGCGCGGCCAGGGACAGAAGGAGGTGAACCTCGAGGGGATAGCCCCCGCCATTCGCGCCGAGCACCACGGGAACATCGAGTACCGCAGGCTAAGCAACGCGAACGGCGGCACGCATACCGAGGAGCTAGAGGCCGGGCTACCCGAACGGCGACTAACCCCCCGTGAGTGCGCCCTCATCCAGACCTTCCCGCCGGACTGGGAGGTCGTTATTCCGGGCGAAACGGGTTCACGCTTCGTAGTAAGCGCCTCCGCTGGCTACAAGGTGATAGGGAATGCGGTGCCGCCACTGCTGGGGTACCGTATCGCTAAGCGGCTGGAAGAGCTCTGGGAACAACTTTTTGAATAATACATGCAAGTACTACTTGGCCGTACTATCGATGCCCTTAAGCAACTATACAAGGACCAGCCTCAACTCTTCATCGGGAAAAAAGGGGGGACTGATTTCGAAAAGATAGTTTACGATACCCTAAAGGCTCAGGCCATGGGCACCGAATTTGATGGGACTATAGAGCTGATTGGTGGCCAAAAATTCCCAGATATAGTAGTCGATAAGAAGTACGGTATAGAAGTCAAAAGCTCAAAGGGAGCGGGGTGGCGAACCACTGGGAGTAGTATCGCCGAAGGGACTAGGGTGGAAGGGGTTGATGAAATATACCTGCTATTCGTTAAGCTCAGTAAACCTGTTGATTTCCGCTATCGCCTATATCAGGATTGTCTCTCTGAAGCTGTTGTAACTCACAGCCCAAGGTATCAGGTAGACATGGAATTGAAAGAAGGTGAAACCCTTTTCGATAAGATCGGGATTCAATACAATGAGCTACGCCAAAGGGATAACCCCATTCAAACGGTACTGAACTACTACCGCCAAAATATGCGACCAGGGGAGAGCACCTGGTGGATAAGTGAGGAGCAAGATAAAGCGTCTAACTTCGTACTCCGCACTTGGGACACCCTAGACAAGCCTGAGCAACACACTTTACACCTCAAAGCCTTCTGCCTCTTCCCCGAAATATTTGGGCAGGAAAAAACAAAATACAATAGATTTACACTTTGGCTAGTAAGCCATAACTCAGTTGTGAACCCACATGCAAGAGACGTTTTCTCAGCAGGAGGAACTCAAGAGGTGGAGTATCTGGGGAAAGTGTATTCTCTACCTCGTATCTGTTACCAAGTCTACACCATGGTAGCAGAAATCCAAGAGACCCTCAAAACCATGGAGCTAGAAGAGCTAGCAGAGTTTGATTGTCCGTACAAAGGAGAAGCGGACCGTTGGGAGAGATGGGTCGAGGCGGTATGCTCACATGCTAAAAAACCAGGTGGCTTCCCCCTTAAAAATTTCCTCCTAAACGCCTAGCCCCCCCTGCCATTCTGTCATCCCATCCGCCCACGGCACACCCCTTGCAGATAACCCAATGGGTAGCAAGCCCACCCAAGGAACGAGAAGAACACATCATAATAGCACAATAAACATGGCAGGACAGAGCGGTTCGATAGGCGTAACGACGGAGAATATATTCCCCATAATCAAGCAGTTCCTCTACAGCGACCAGGAGATCTTCCTCCGCGAGCTTGTATCCAATGCGGTGGATGCCACCCAGAAGCTCCGCACCCTCAGCGCGCAGGGCGAGTTCAAGGGTGAGCTTTCGGACGTGGCAATAGAGGTGAAGCTAGATAAGGAGGCAGGTACGCTGACGGTCAGCGACCGTGGCCTCGGGATGACGGCCGAGGAGGTGGAGAAGTACATCAACCAGATAGCCTTCTCTGGGGCTGAGGAGTTCGTGGAGAAGTACAAGGACCAGAGCAAGGGCATCATCGGCCACTTCGGCCTGGGCTTCTACTCGGCCTTCATGGTGAGCGACCAGGTGGACATCATCAGCCTGAGCTACAAGGAGGGCGCAGAGGCCGTGAAGTGGAGCTGCCAGGGCGACCCGAACTACACCCTCGAGGCGACCACCAAGGCCGAGCGCGGCACTGACATCATCCTGCATGTTGGTAAGGACTATGAGGAGTACCTCGAAGAGGCCCGCATCCGCGAGCTGCTGCAGAAGTACTGCCGCTTCCTGCCCGTACCCATCATCTGCGGTGAGGAGAAGGAGACCGGCGAGCCATTCGTAATCAACGGCATGGAGCCCATCTGGACCAAGCGCCCGGCCGACCTGCAGGAGGAGGACTACAAGGAGTTCTACAACGGCCTCTACGCCGGCAACGACGAACCGCTCTTCCACATCCACCTCAACGTAGACTACCCCTTCAACCTCACGGGCGTGCTCTACTTCCCCCGCCTGAAGAACAACTTCGACATCAAGCGCAACCAGATACAGCTCTACTGCAACCAGGTGTTCGTTACCGACAGCGTGGAGGGCATCGTGCCGGAGTACCTGACCGTCCTGCACGGCGTGATAGACTCCCCGGACATCCCCCTCAACGTATCGCGCAGCTACCTGCAGAGCGACGGCAACGTCAAGAAGATCAGCAGCCACATCACCAAGAAGGTGGCCGACCGCCTACAGGAAATCTTCAAGAACGACCGCGAGGGCTTCGAGGCCAAATGGGACGACCTGAAGCTCTTCGTGGACTACGGCATGGTGAGCGAGGAGAAGTTCTACGAGCGCGCCGTGAAGTTCGCCCTGCTCAAGGACGTGGAGGGCAAGCTGCACACCTACGAGGAGTACCAGACCCTCATCGAGGAGAAGCAGAAGGACAAGCACGGCAAGACCATCTACCTCTACACCACCGACAAGAACGCCCAGTACAGCTACATCGAGGCGGCCAAGGCCAAGGGCTACAGCGTCCTGATGATGGACGGCATGCTCGACCCGCACCTCATCCAGCAGCTAGAGCAGAAGCTCGAGAACGTACACTTCGCCCGGGTGGACTCCGAGACTATAGATAAGCTCATCGAGAAGGACGAGGTAGCCGAGGTGTCCATCAGCCTGGACGACCAGGAGCTGGTGCGCAGCATGATGCAGGGTACGCTGGGCGAGAACCAGATTAACGTATACGTTAGCTTCGAGGAAATCGGCGAAGAGGCCCTCCCGGCCATGATCACCCAGAACGAGTTCATGCGCCGCATGAAGGACATGGCGGCCATGAGCCCCACCAACAGCTTCTACGCTACCATGCCGGAGAACTATACCCTGGTCCTCAACAGCGCGCACCCGCTCGTAAAGGATCTGGCCAAGAACGTAGGCGAAAGCCTGGCCACCGAGCTGAGCCAGCAGAACGAGGTCATCGCTCCTCTGGAGGCCGAGAGGGAGAGCTTCGAGGAGAGCCTCAAGGACAAGAAGCGCGAGGAGTGGACGCAAGAGGAGAAGGACAAGGAACAGGAGCTGCAGGGTAAGATAGACGAGGCCAAGAACGCCCGCCTGGAGCTGCTCAAGGGCTACGGTGCGGACAACCAGCTGGCGCACCAGCTAGTGGACCTCGCGCTGCTCTCCAACAACATGCTCAAGGGCGAGGCGCTGGCCAAGTTCGTAAAACGGAGCGTGAACCTGATAGGGAAGTAGGACGGGAAGTCACAGACAGAGCAAGAAGGGCCGTGGCGATGCCACGGCCCTTTCTTTTTACGTAGCGTGGGAAAGCGAGGCTAGAGTTGTCTCAGGAAATCCTCGCTCAGACCAGTTATCCTGGACACCACCTCAACCGTCATCCCCTCGGCCAGCATCGAAAGGGCCAAAGCCTTCTTCTCCGCTTCTCTACCCTTTTCCATGCCCTTTCTCAAGCCCTCCTCCATACCCTTCTCATGCCCCTCACCAAAACCCTCGTCAAAACCCTCGTCATGGGCAGTATCAAGCGTATTCTTCCAATCACGGTAAATCTTGAGGCTCGCCTCATAG
>PDRH01000056.1 GCA_002748015.1 Bacteroidota bacterium
CTTCTGCGGCCCCCGCGGGGTGGGCAAGACGACCTGTGCACGTATCTTCGCCAAGGCGATCAACTGCACGGAGCGAACCGGGGACGGGGAGCCCTGCGGTGCGTGCGAGAGCTGCCGCATGTTCGGGGATGGGCGTTCGTACAATGTGCACGAGCTGGATGCCGCCTCAAATAACTCTGTAGAGGATATACGTAGCCTGACGGAGAAGGTCCAGGTGCCACCGCAGCTGGGGAAGTACAGCGTGTACATCATCGATGAGGTACACATGCTCTCGCAGGCGGCCTTCAACGCCTTTCTGAAAACGCTGGAGGAGCCACCGGCCTATGCCATCTTCGTGCTGGCGACAACGGAGAAGCACAAGATTATCCCCACAATTCTTTCGCGCTGCCAGATATTCGACTTCAACCGGATACGGGTGGACGATACGGTAGACTACCTGGCGAGCATTGCGGAGCGGGAGGGAGTGAAGTACGAACGGGAGGGGCTAAACCTAATTGCGCTGAAGGCGGACGGGGCGATGCGGGATGCGCTATCGACCTTCGACCAGGTGGTGAGCTTCTCGGAGGGGAACATCACCTACGACCGGGTGGTGGAGAGCCTCAACATCCTGGATTTGGCCTACTACTTCCGGATAACTGATGACATGCATTCGCGGAACTACGTGGATGCGTTGCTATGCCTGGACGAGGTCCTACGGAAGGGATTCGACATCCCGCAGTTCGTTGCGGGGCTCAACGTCCACGTACGCAACCTGCTGGTAAGCCAGGATGAGCGATCGGCCGGTGTGCTAGAGGTGGGGGAGGCCATTGCGCAACGCTACGTAGAGAAGGCCCGCGAGCTACCCCTGAGGGATTTGGTACTAGCCATGGAGCTGATAACGGATGCGGAGAGTACGCTACGCTCCTCGTCCAATCAACGCCTACATGTGGAGGTAATGCTCGTTGCGCTTTGCAGCGAGGAGGGGGAAAAAAAAAACGGCTGATTAACCCCCGGTGGCTCCGCCGGACCCTCTTTACGCCGCTTTCCGACCTCGTCGTAATCAGCGATGCACCAGCTGTAGCCCCCCAGCAGGAGGAGAAAGCTGGGCTGGTTAAGCCCGGCGGAGGTGCTAGCGTGCCGAAACCCCGACGCATGTCCATCCGCTCGCGCAATACGAAGCCTAGCGCGGCGGGGGATGGCCAAGCCGAAGTTCCCTCCATCGTCCCTATTCCCTTCAGCGCAGAGAACCTGCAGGCTGCCTGGGAGGAGTTCCTAGGGCTGATCCGTCCACGCTCTGAGCTACACTACGCTACGCTGCGTGCCTACGACCCTGAGGCTATTGGGGAGCATGCGGTTCGCCTGACCGTACGCAACCGCCTGGACATGCAGTACCTGGATGCGCTGGCCGAGAAGCTGGTGGGCTTCCTCAGGCTGAAGTTCAGCGACCCGTCGATGGCGCTGGAGAGGGAGATAGACCCCCAGGCCAAGCAGTCGGCCAACCTTCAGGTAATGCGCGTAGGGGACTACCTTGCGACAATGCAGGACGAGAACCCGGCCCTTGGGGAGCTCTTTGCGCAGTTTAAGCTACGGCCCCTGTAGCCACGTGGGGGCTTTGAGGTAGTAGAACATTGTTGCGTGGTAAACGTATTAGAGGTAAAGGGGCGTTTTTGTTATGGCGAGTGTGGACTTTGCTGGTATAATTCAGTACATTTGCGACACTCTTAAGATGTGGATCTATGGCTCAAATCATGAAGAACGGTATCAGGCAAAAGCTTTTCCGCTTTGTCGCAATGTTTTCGCTCGTAGTTATAGCCTTGCTGGCTCTGAGCTATTTCTCTGTCCGTGTGCTGGTTAACTTTCTTCCGGCCTACCGTACGGCAGGCGGTCTAGATGCTGACGTACAGCAGGTTCAGTACGCGGTAGAGCGGTATCTTCGCCTACACGAGGACGCTACAGCGGGCGAAATAAAGGCTATAATCGAGGATGCTCGGAAGGTGCAAGCCGATGCGGCGGGCGCTGGCAAGGGTATTGAGGCCGTGGAGCGCATGGCTGAGGAGTACGGGGCGCATCTGGATGCTCTCGATGCAGCTTCCGCCAGCTTCTTACAGCAGGAGAAAGAGGTTTTTAGCCAGACTCGTGCGCTCTACCAGCTGAGCGTTGCTACCCTAGGAGATACCAACCTTTCTACACCTGAGCTGCGCGAGGGGATGTTTGCTTTAAGTGGCTTTTTCGTAGGCTCTTCTCCAGATGCGCTACGGACTGCGGCCTCCTCGTTCCAATCGGCAAAGGCCTCGCTTACGGGGCTGGAGCTACCAAGCGGCGATATAGGTCGTCTGGCCAGCGATGCCAGGGCGCTGGAGCAGCAAATCTCCAAACGTGATGCGGAGATTAAACGTGTTAACGCTGAGGTCGCCTCCCTTAGCGAGCTATCGCAGGCCTTCACCCAGTCGATAGAGGAGCGTGTAACACGCTTTACAACAACGATTTTCGTGGTGCTACTGATAGGTGCGGTACTGTTCTCGATATTCACGGTGGTGCTGACGGTGTACTTCACGAAGCGTATAACCCGGATTTTCCGTGTTATCTCGGATTTCCTTGGCTACATGAGCAACGGGGACTTGACTAGCATTTCTCCGGAGTACCGGGAGAGTGACCTTCGTGGGCGTGATGAGATGGCGGCCATGCTGCATGGGCTGATGGATATGCGCACAAAGCTGCAGGAGCTCATCCCGCTTATCGTAAGCTCTGGCACAGAAGTGCTGGAGGCGAGCCAGGAGATGCTCACTGCATCTCGCCGTATTGCAGAGGGGGCTAACTCTCAGGCCTCTTCGGCTGAGGAGGTTAGCAGCGCCATGGAGGAGATGGCGGCCAATATCGACCAGAATGCAGACAATGCGCAGCAGTCGGAGGTGGTTTCGCAGCGGGTACTGGAGGTGCTGAAGGAGCTACTAGGCTTTGGCGAGCAGAACCGGAATGCAGTGGTTCAGATTTCGGATAAGATTGGGGTGGTGAACGAGATAGCGGCGCAGACAAACATCCTAGCGCTGAATGCCGCAGTAGAGGCCGCACGTGCCGGCGAGCATGGTAAGGGCTTCGCCGTAGTAGCTAGCGAGGTTCGTAAACTCGCAGAGCGGTCTGGGGCAGCGGCCACCGAAGTGGTTGATCTGGTTCAGGGGGCGGTTCATTCGTCGGAGAAGACCCAATCTGCCCTCGATGATATCACGCCGAGGGTTGAGAACTCGGCAAGCCTTTCACGCGAAGTGGCTGTAGCCAGCCGGGAGCAGCGCGTGGGGTCTGACCAGGTGAATCAGGCTATCCAGATGTTGAACGCGATATCGCAGCAGAATGCGGCATCAAGCGATCAGCTTTCACGGGGGGCGATGCGCCTCTCGGAGCTAGCCGAAGAGCTACAGAATGCCGTAGCCTACTTCAAGCTGGAGGAAAGGGCGAAGAAGGCCAGTGGGGCGGTGGATAGCCCAGCTAGCCGGTCCCCAAAGAAGGAAGAAAAGGCGAAGACTGAGCAGAAGCCGAGCGCACGGGTTAAGCGAAACGAAAAGGTAGAACAGAAGGGGGAAATAAAGACGACGAAGGGGTCAAGCACGCCGAGCCAGAGCAAGCCTACTGCTCAAAAAACTGCGAGTGCAACGGTTACCAGCCCCAGCGCGAAGAGCCAGGAGGCAAGAAGCACCGCAAGCATAAGCAAGCCAGCAAGTTCTGCAACCAGCACTGCTGGCAAGACAACGAAGAGCGAAGCGCCAAAAGAGCCTAAGGAGCCTAAGGAGTCTCCAAAAGAAACAACCAAGGTAGCCCAGAAGGAGGCCCCAAAAGCCACTCCAAAGGAGACACCGAAGGCGACGAGTACAAGCACTACTAGCAAGCCTGACCGTCCCAAGGCTGGGGTTAGCCTGGACATGAGCATGGGTGACGATTCGCAAGAGCTGATGAGCCCCACGAAGAGCAAGGAGCAACCTGTGGCACCATCGAGACGGACGGTTGTAGACCAGGGGAAAAAGTCGCCAGATGCAGCTAGCCAGCAACAGGTATCAGGGAGCGATGCCAAAGAGGTTCCGCCGGCACCGAAGAGCGGTAAGGGGGGCGTGATTATTGATATGTCGATGGGGACAGCCTCCGATTCAGACTACGAGAGCTTCTAGCCAGCTTGAGAACTACCAATCAAGAGGGTGCGCCCTGCGTGTCCTTCATGATGCAAGCAAAGGAGGGGTTGATACGCCTGTATCAACCCTCTCTTTCTGCATATGAACGTGGCATCGTAGAGGATATTCTGGCCGGCGTACGGCTAGGCGATGAAGCGGCACAGGCACTCTACGAGGACTTCAACTTGCCCCTCCTCTCGCTCCTGGCTACGTACGTGCGGCTACGGAAGAATGGTGTGCTAGCCTACTACAACCGGAATGCGCATGTAGAGCCGACGAATATCTGCGAGTTCAACTGCTCGTTCTGCTCATACCGGCGCAAGGCGGGCGAGGAGGGAGCGTGGGTGATGCCGCTAGAGCAGATAGTCGAAACAGTACGGGGACAGGCCACCCAGGGGAATACGGAGGTCCACATTACGGGTGGAGCGATGCCTGGATGGCGGCTGGAGGATCTCCTTCGTATAGTGAGTGCCATTCACGAAGCCTGCCCAGGACTGCATATCAAGGCGTTTTCGGCCGTGGAGCTGGTTGCCGTTTTCGAGCGCGAAGGGATGGACTATGCTAACGGCCTTTCGCAACTGAGGGATGCCGGCTTGGGCTCCATTCCTGGAGGGGGGGCAGAGATATTCGCCCCCTCTGTCCGCTCGCAGATTTGCCCGGATAAGGCAAGCGGGGCGCAATGGCTAGCCCTACACCGGGCAGCGCATGGGGTAGGACTGCAAACCAACGCAACGATGCTCTACGGGCATATAGAGAGCTATGCCGACAGGGTGGCACATATGCAAGCTCTACGCAGCCTCCAGGATGAAACTGGGGGCTTCAACTGCTTTATCCCGCTGAAGTTCCGTGCTGAGGGTAATACACTGGGCGAGCGAGGAGAGATAGCCCTGCCAGAGGTGCTGCGCAACTATGCTGTGGCTCGCCTCTATCTGGATAATATTCAGCATCTGAAAGCCTACTGGCCTATGCTCGGTAAGGCCAATATGGGACTCGCCATGGCCTATGGGGCGGATGACCTGGATGGTACGATAGGGGATAGCACCAAGATATATAGCATGGCTGGGGCGGAAGACACCCGCCCTTCGGCTACAGTGGAAGAGCTGCACAGGATAGTGCGCAATGCGGGATACGTGCCAGTGGAGCGGGATTCGCTCTACGAGCTTATTGCGGAGTGCTAAGCCAGGCGCTTCAGCTGGTCTGGGGATAGACCGCTGAGCTCTGCGACCTCCTCGATGTTGAAGCCCTTGGCCAGTAGGCGTTTGGCGAAAGCGATTCGTTCCTCTTCCCTTCCTTCTTCCCTTCCTTCTTCCCTTCCCTCGGCTCTTCCCTCGGCTCTTCCCTCGGCTCTTCCAGCCTCCAATCCTTCCTCTACGCCCTCCTTGTAGCCGTCATCGTGCGCAGTATCGAGCACGTTCTTCCAGTCGCGATAGACCTTAAGGCTATTCTCATACGAGTGAAGCTCGCTACGGTTAAACTGCGCGATTTCGGCCCGGGAAAAGAAGCGCTCAAACATAAGCCCCTTCAGACGTTCGGGCACGCTATCGAGCTGGCTAAGGTTTTTGAAGGCGTAGAGCCACTTGTCGAAGTCCGTTTCCAGCTCATCTTCCTGCTTGTTGAACTTGGGCATCTCTAGGTAGATGAAAGTGAGCTTATCGTAAAACACCTCCTTGGTAATAGCATGCCGCAGCTGGATATCGTGCCGGTAGATGTCGGCATAGGCCTCACGCTCCTCAAAGATGAAGTCCATGATGGCGATGGTGTAAATGGGGCGGAGTCGAAAGTCCCAGTCGTTGGGCATGGCCTGCTCTCGGATGGGGAAGGTGGAGTAGAAAATGGTGCGGTCCTTGAAGAAGGCCTGTCGTGCCTTCTGTAGCTCCACGATGAACTTCTCACCCTTCTCATTCTCGCAATAGAGGTCAAAGATGGCCTTACGGTCGAGACGCGTGTCGCCCAGCTGCTCGGTCTTCAGGTAGGTAAGGTCTCGGATTTCCTGCGTGCCACGAAGTAGCTCGTTAAGGAAGCTGATGAGCAAGTCCTTGCTGGGCTCCTCGCCGAAGAGGCGCTTGAAGCCGAAGTCGGTGAAGGGGTTTACGTATCTAGACATGGCGCAACATTCATTATGGATTTGCAGGACAAAGGTAGGAAAAAAACATGCCCTTACGCCACTAGCCGAAAGAGGGGCCAGGGATACGCACGGGCTATACATCGTAGAATACGCCCATTATTGCTACCTTCGCCCACTGGTAAAATGAGTATGGCATGGCGTTTGATGAGCATATAGCCGAGGAGCAGCTGAAGCATGAGGTGGCTGAGACGGTCTTCAGCGACTTTGATTGTGGCCGGATAATAGGGAAGATAGACTTCTGCGTATCGCCGAGGATGGGAGGGGGAGAGGGCGAGAAGATGGGGGAGGATGATTTCCTCGTCCCCTCGTACGTATGGGCTGAGGCCAAGCGCGGGCAAGCGGATTTGCGGCGTGCGATGGTGCAGCTGCTGCTGACGGTGGGGCGGGCGAGAACCTTCGACCAGCACCTGCCACCGAAGTACCTAGCGGCCTTCGATAGCCTGGGGATGGTGATGGTGCCCTACGGGAGCGTGCACGAGGTGTTCTACCAAAACGACTTCAACTGGCAGGTGGCTGCCAACGACTACTCGACGAAGGAGTTCCAGCAGCTGCAGGAGCTGGTGGGCGAGACGCTCGGGCGGGAGAGCCTACGGTTCGTATGGCACGGCGGGGGCGAGGAGGTACGGGTAGACTCGACGCTGCGGGCGTTCATCGAGAAGAACTTCAACGCTACGCCAGGGACGGTGAAGCTGCCGATCGATGAGCACAACTTCATCAGCGTGTACAACCGCTGGCAGCAGACGGTGCGCCCGACCATCGGGATGGAGGGAGGATGGCAGAAGGCGGAGCAGTGCGGGATAATCGATGCGGACTTCTATCTGGCAGACCTGCTGTCTCGGGAGAACATGAGCATCCTGGACAAGCTGAACGTGCTGCTGCAGCACGATAGGTACCGGTTGGCAGAGGGGGTATCGAGGACGGGTAATCCGCTCTTCTCGGAGTACCAGCTCACGGATGGGGGTGAGGCGCACCGCATATTCTGGAACTGCTACGAGCGACCTCCGTCTGTGGAACTGTGGGACTACATCATAGAGCGGCGCGATCTGCTGGTGCCGAACGATGTGCGGGCCTTCAAGGGGGCGTTCTTCACGCCCAATGAATGGGTAAAGCTCTCGCAGGAGTACCTAGCAGAGCAGCTGGGGGCGGACTGGCAGGAGGAGTACTACGTGTGGGACTGCGCGGCGGGGACGGGCAACCTGCTTGTGGGTCTAACGCAGCCACGGAGGGTGTGGGCCAGCACGATCGACCAGGCGGATGTGGACGTGATGCAGCAGCTGATAGAGAAGGGGGCGGGGCTGTTCGCGAACCACGTGTTCCAGTTCGACTTCCTGAATGATGGGTGGGAGAAGCTGCCGGGGGAACTGCGGGC
>PDRH01000057.1 GCA_002748015.1 Bacteroidota bacterium
GAGTACGACTGCCCGATGAACACGACGCACCCGGAGAAGCTGCGGGCGCTGGTGGGGAATATCTGCCAGGTGGGGGAGCATTTCCAGGTTACCTTTGCGCACGACTTCGACATAGAGTACATCGTGGAGCCACAGATCACGCCCTACCCGCAGGAGCTGGTGCAGCGCATCTACGAGGATTTCCAGCGTACCGGCCGGAAGGCGATAGAGGATGCGGAGCAGAGCCTCAAGGATGGCAATACGGCCGAGGCTGACATGCAGGCCTCCATGGGCTTCTCGCAGCTGCTCTACTTCGCCAGCCCGCGGGGCTACCTCTACACGGAATGCTGGCGATGCCTACGGGCGCTGGACGAGGAGATCCCGGTGCGCGAGCGGGTGCCTCGGGGCATCAGGGATCTGCAGAAGATGCTGGATATGCCGATAGAGAAGTTCGCCAAGTCGCTCTACTACTCTGAGACGCTCCTCTCGGACAACAACGTGCCGACACTACGGGAATTCGGCGAGGTGTACGAGGAGCGGGTCGACCGGGCGCAGAAGTACGGGATGGACAAGCAGGACTGGCCCTACGCCGTTACGCTCATCACGTGGATGTTCTACCAGACCTACTCGCAGAACGACATGCCCAAGGAGATAGATGCCTTCATCCGCAGGGCGCTGGAGGAGGCGAGCGGGCTACCGGTCAAGGAGGCGGCGGCCATCCTCTACAAGGCGGCGAGAAGCGTACAGAAGGGGAAGATAAGCGAGAAGTCGCAGGAGGAGAAGGGTGGCGAGGAGGACGAAGAGGAGGATAGCGATGCTTTCCTCGAGGAGCTGGATTTCTCCAGCGCGCTGACCCGCAAGGTGGTCAACGCACGGCTCGACGAGCTGATGGAGCGGCTAGAAAAGGGGATGGAGGGGCAGGAGTCCGAGCACCTAGACGAGATGCTGGCCTTCACCTCCTACCTTCGCAAGACGCGCAGCGCGATGGACGAGTACGTGGAGCAGGAGGACTACGAGGCGGCGGCGCGGACGCATGCCTCGCTGATACGGAGCGTATCGAACTTCATCGACACCAAGCTGCAGGACCTACTCGAGGAGCTGAATGGTCTCGATGAGGAGGACGACTAGGAGGGCAAACGGAAATAAAAGGAGCAATACGATGAGCGCAGATATATATAGCACGGTTTTCCAGATATACGATGGTGCGGGCACGGGTAGCGGCTTCTACCTGGCGTCGCACGATGTTTTCCTTACTAACTACCACGTGGTCTCTGGCTTCAAGTCGGTGGCCGTGTGCGACAACGATAAGAACGCCTACCTGGGGCGTGTGATCCTGGTGAACCAGGAGCTGGACCTGGCGGCGCTGGTGGTGGATCACGACTTCTCGCATCTGCCGTCGGTGGAGCTTGCCGACAAGGATAGCGTGGAGCTGGGGATGAAGGCGCGCGTGGGGGGCTACCCCTTCGGCATGCCCTTCACGCTGACGGAGGGGACGGTATCCTCGCCGAAGCAGCTGCTGGACGACCGCTACCTGATCCAGATCGATGCGGCTGTCAACCCGGGGAACTCCGGTGGCCCCATCTTCAACGAGGAGGGGCAGGTCGTGGGCATTACGGCCAGCAAGTTCGAGAATGCCGACTCGACGGCCTTCGGGATACGGCTGGAGGACATACATACGCTGATGGAGGCGCTGGATGGGATAGACCGTTCGTGCTTCCATGCGCAGTGCAATAGCTGCGACGAGCTGATCGAGGGGGAGGAGCGCTACTGCCCCATGTGCGGGGTGAAGCTCGACAAGGACGTGTTCGCCGAAAGGCAGATCTCGGAGATAGCACGCTTCTGCGAGGAGCCGATAGAGCGGCTAGGCGTGAACCCGGTGGCGGCGCGCCGTGGCAACCAGCACTGGGAGTTCTTCATGGGGCGCTCGCGCATCGATATGTTCGACTACCGGGACACGTACCTATTCACGGTGTCGCTCATCAACCTGCTGCCGAAGAAGAAGGTGGAGCCCGTGCTGGAGTACCTGCTCAAGACGAAGATAGCGCCCTTCAAGCTGGGGCTAGACGGGCGGGAAATATACTTCATGTACCGCCTACACCTCTCGGATATCCACGACGACAACTCGGCGGAGATACAGGACACCATCGTGCGCGCGGCGAAGAAGGCCGAAGAGCTTGCCCAGCTGCTGCACGAGGAGTTCGGCTGCGAGTACTCGCCCAATTCTCGGAAGGAGTAGGGAGCTAAGCCACGCATTGTGAGATCTGCGACCGCATGGGGGAGGGCAAGCCTTCTACCCATGCGGTCGCCAACTTTCTGGAGAAGCTGAAATGGGGCGAATGGCTAGAGGGAGGCCATATGGAGTGGCTGAGCGAGGAGGTGCAGGGGTGATAAGCTAGCTTTACCCTGCTTATCTAAGCTTTTTACTTGCTATTGAGAAATAATATCGCTAGCTTTGTAGTGCCTATCGGATTGCACGATTTCGGTGGGCTGCATGGCATACGCATTTCAACAATATAATAACATATAATCATGGGTGCTATCGATTTATCAAAGTACGGGATACAGAATCCCAAGGGGATACTCTACAACCCCTCCTACGACAAACTCTACGAGCTGGAGCTAGACCCGAAGCTAGAGGGCTTCGAGAAGGGCGTACTGACCGAACTCGGCGCAATCAACGTGGATACGGGCATCTTCACCGGTCGCTCTCCGAAGGACAAGTACATCGTAGTGGACGAGGAGTCCAAGAAGCACGTATGGTGGGCAGAGGCGGGCAAGAAAAGCTCGGACAACAAGCCCCTCAAGCAGGAGTACTGGGAGTACCTCAAGCAGATTAGCGCAAAGCAGCTGAGCGGCAAGGATCTCTTCGTGGTGGATGCCTACTGCGGCGCCAACGAGAATACGCGCATGAAGGTACGCTTCGTTAGCGAAATCGCCTGGCAGGCGCACTTCGTTCGCAACATGTTCATCCGCCCGAGCGAGGAGGAACTGAAGGACTTTGAACCGGACTTCGTGGTGCTGGTGGCCTCCAAGACCTCCAACGACCGCTGGGAGGAGTTCGGCCTCAACTCCGAGGTGTACGCCGCCTTCCACATAACTGAGCGGATGGCCGTTATCGGTGGCACGTGGTACGGCGGGGAGATGAAGAAGGGTATATTCTCCATGATGAACTACTTCCTCCCGCTCAAGGGTATAGCCGCCATGCACTGCTCGGCCAACATGGGCAAGAAGGGTGATGTGGCCATATTCTTCGGGCTATCGGGTACGGGTAAGACCACCCTATCGGCCGACCCGAACCGGGAACTCATCGGCGATGATGAACACGGATGGGACGACAACGGCGTGTTCAACTTCGAGGGCGGATGCTACGCCAAGTGCATCAACCTTGACCCCGAGAAGGAGCCGGACATCTACGGGGCGATCCGCCGTGATGCCCTCCTGGAGAACCTGGATGTGGACGCTGACGGCAAGATCGACTTCTCCTCCAAGAAGAAGACGGAGAATACCCGCGTATCGTACCCCATCTACCACATTGACAACATCGTTAAGCCCATCTCCCGCGGGGGGCATGCGCAGAACGTAATCTTCCTCACGGCGGATGCCTTCGGGGTGCTACCTCCCGTCTCGGCGCTAAGCCCCGAGCAGATGCAGTACCACTTCCTGAGCGGCTACACCGCCAAGCTGGCGGGTACCGAGCGTGGCATCACGGAGCCACAGCCCAACTTCAGCTCCTGCTTCGGCCAGGCCTTCCTCCTGCTACACCCGACGGAGTATGCCCGGGAGCTCGTGCGCAAGGTGCAGGCGAACGGCTCGAAGGCCTACCTGGTGAATACCGGTTGGATCGGTGGGGCCTACGGTGTAGGTAAGCGGATTGACCTTCCCTCCACCCGCGCCATCATCAATGCTATCCTCGACGGTTCGCTGGTGGACGTCGAGTACGAGACGCTCCCCATCTTCAACCTCGCCGTGCCGAAGAGCGTGCCGGGTGTAGATGCGAAGCTGCTCAACCCGCAGAACTCGTGGTCGTCGGCCGCAGACTGGGAGAAGCAGGCGCGCATGCTGGCCGAGAAGTTCATCGCCAACTTCGAGAACTTCACGGACAACGAGGCCGGCAAGGCGCTGGTTTCGGCAGGGCCACAGCTCTAGGGGGCATTCCAACCT
This sequence comes from Bacteroidota bacterium, assembly GCA_002748015.1. Taxonomy (GTDB): domain Bacteria; phylum Bacteroidota; class Bacteroidia; order Bacteroidales; family CAJPTX01; genus Bacteroides_D. Next base: position 4,141 of record PDRH01000057.1, read on the forward strand.
TAATATCTACCGAAGAGCCCGCTAGCAACGGGCTCTTCGTTTTTTTGGTGCTATTCAATGAGGCTCGGTAGTTTAGGCATGCGACAAGCCGCTATACCGCCGAGCTGCTTGCAGGCCAAGGCGATCAATTGGGCAAATTAACTGACTTTGCATGGAAAAGGAAACGCTCATTCAGGAGATACGCACGGCATTCAAGGGGGTAAAGCTCGAGGACGGCATCGGCCTCCGGGAGGGGATGGGCATGGACGACTACGCCCCGCCATCGCGCCTACAGGAGCTACGCCAGAAGGACGAGCGTGAGGACTGGACCGCCATCCCCTTCAGGGAAATCTGCGGATGGTACGAGGATGCCTTCTGCTACATGGATGCCAAGGGGCTACGCTTCCACCTCCCGCAGTACATTATAGCCGACCTTCTCGAGGAGGAGCTGGCTGCGCAGGGCATACACATGAGCTACGATCCCTTCTGGGTGGTAGAGCGCTTCACAGAGGAGGACATTGCCTTCTATAGCCAGCCCCAGATACTGGCGATAGTCCACTACCTAGAGTACCTGATAGAGCTTCAAGTCCAGGAGGATAGGGAGTACGGGTGCATAGACGACCCCACGCGCTACCGCGAAAGCTGCATACTGGCACGATGGCGAGCACTGCTGGCCAGCAATGGGGAGTAGCGACCTTTGCGCATATAGCCACCCCCTTTTTTCGTATATTTGCCCCCGCATACACCCCCTGTAATAAGCCATGCCATGATAGACCTTACGTCCTACACCACCTTCGGCCTTCCCGCCCGCACGAAGGAGCTTGTAAAAATACAATCGGTGGAGGAGCTGACCTCCCTCCACGAACGCCTCCGAAGCGAACAGCCCCCCTACTACATCCTCGGGCATGGGGCCAACGTCATCTTCCGTGGCGACTTCCCCGGGCTAGTCATACGTTTTGCGGGCGAATACCTAAGCATCGAGGACCATGGCGACCATACCATCCTCGTAGCCTCAGCGGCCTACGACTGGTGCGACTTCGTGGAGACCGCCTGCTACCAGGGCTGGGGGCTGGAATGCCTTGCGGGTATTCCCGGAACGGTGGGGGCGGCCCCCATTCAGAACATCGGTGCCTACGGCGCAGAGGTGAAGGACACCTTACGCTGCGTACGGAGCTACGACCTCCTGGAGGGGACATTCCATGAGCGTGGGCCAGAAGAGCTGGAATTTGGCTACCGCGATAGCCTCTTCAAGCATACCCTACGCCAGCGGGAGCTCATCTACGAGGTGGAGTTCAGGGTGGAGCATAGCTGCCTCGATAGGGGGCGTTTCCTGCGCCTGGGGTACCAGGAGAATGAGCTACATGGGCTTAGCCCCCTGCGCATCTACGACAGGGTGCTGAAAATACGAGGGGAGAAACTCCCCGACGTGGAGCAGATTGGCAGCGCCGGAAGCTTCTTCAAGAACCCGGTAGTGCCGACGGAGCTGGCCGAAGGCCTCCTGGAGATGTATCCCAGCATGCCCACCTACCCAGCCGAAGATGGCCACGTAAAGCTCTCTGCCGCCTGGCTGCTCGACACCGATGGCTGGAAGGGACACCGCAAGGGCGATGCCGGGGTATGGCACCTGCAACCACTCGTACTCATCAACCATGGCAAGGCCAGCGTCGAGGAGGTACTCGCCCTATCCGAGGCCATACAGACCAGCGTAAGGCAGCACTTCGGCATAGAGCTAGAGCGAGAGGTTAACCTGGTGGGATAGAACAATAGGAAGCGCATACATGCAAAACTGGGCTACGTGGAAGGTATTCTACGTAGCCCCATTACTATAGGCCAATCCGATTTATTCATTTGCGCCATGCTATGCATGCGGCGCACAGGGAGGAATGCATAGGGGGACTGCCTGCTGCTATTCCACTATTCCAACATAGTGAATATCTCGTCCATGGGGTGTCGCACCTTCTCGAGGTCCACCAGCCAGTCGTTGGGGGCGTCGCGGTAGCCAAGGGGTAATATTACGGTGCTTCGGAGGCCCTTCTCCCTGAGGTGGAGCAATTCGTCGAGCTTGGCATTCTGAAAGCCCTCCATAGGGGTACTGTCGACCCCCTCGTAGGCGGCCTGGGCTATGGCGGCCATCAGGGCGATGTAGGTTTGACGTGCAGCATGCTGGAAATTGGTCTCTGCATCGCGCTTCGGATAGGCGGCTAGGAGCTTCTGGCGATAGGCCTCCCAGCCCTCGTTCTTAAAGCCTCGGATTTCGTTGGTTAGGTCGAAGATGTGGTTGATTCTCTCTTCTGTGTATGTGTCCCAGGCGGCGAATACCAGCAGGTGCGAACAGTCGGTAATCTGCGGCTGGTTGTAGGCTATGCGTTTAATCTGCTCCCTGAGCTCGCGGTTGCTGATTACGAAGACCTCAAAGGGCTGTAGGCCGCTCGAGCTCGGGGCCAGGCGTATGGCCTGTAGTATGCTGTCTATCTTCTCCTTGGGGACGCTCTCCCCGTTCATGGCCTTGCAGGCGTAGCGCCAATTCAACTTCTCTAAAAAACTCATACGCTCTTTCCCTTCCATATTTATGCCGCACAGCAGCGTGCGGTAGACCCCGGTCCACGAGGCCATCGCAAAGCTACAAAAAAAAAACGGGGCTACGTAGAATAAGCTCTACGTAGCTCCGCCATACTATGGGCTAGCTAATGCTAGCAAGTACCATCCTTCGTCTCTACCTAGTGGTAGCGCCCCATCTTCAGCATGGTAATCTCCTCGTCCTCCAGGAACCTCCACTCGCCGCGGGGAAGGTTCTTCTTGGTCAGGCCGGCGTAGTACACGCGGTCGAGCTTCACCACCTTGTAGCCCAGGGCTTCAAAGATTCGGCGAACCACCCGGTTCTGTCCAGAGTGTAGCTCTACGCCCACCACCGAACGATCGTCCGGGCGGGTATAGTCCACGCTATCCACCCGCACGAAGCCCACCTCGGTCTCCACTCCCTGCAGCAGCTGCTCCATATCGCTCTGCGAAACGTTCCTATCCAACCCCACCTCGTAAATCTTGCTCTTGGCGTAGGACGGGTGCGTGAGCTGCTCTGTTAGCTCCCCATCGTTGGTCATTAGGAGTAGACCCGTGGTGTTACGGTCAAGGCGACCCACGGGATACACCCGCTCGGAGCATGCGCCCGCTATGATATCCAGCACAGTACGCCCTGCGTTCGGATCCTCAAGGGTACAGAAGCAATCCTTGGGCTTGTTCATAAGGATGTAGACCTTATGCTCCACCTTCAGCACCTTGCCCTTGCAGACGACCTCCTGCTCAGCCGGAGTTATCTTTGTACCAAGCGTGGTAACCACCTGACCATCTACCATCACCTCGCCCTGCTCTATGAGCGTATCGGCATCACGCCTTGCGCATACCCCGCAGTGGGCGATGTAGCGGTTCAGACGCATGGGTTGCGTTGGGTCAAAAACAGCCTTCGGCTCAGGGTTCTTACCGCTCCGGGG
>PDRH01000058.1 GCA_002748015.1 Bacteroidota bacterium
CAGGACACGCTCCTACGGCTCGGATATGCATACTCCCTACCACTCATATTTCAGCCATGGACTCCTCTTACTCCGCAGCAGCTCGTATACTATCGCCTTCGTCCCCACGGACATGCTACCGGTAACGATGGCCTGACCGAGGAGGAAGCTCCTGCCGAAACCCTCCCAGGAGGTAAAGACTTTTCGCGCCATCCCATCTGCCCGGGCGATGTAGCTCCAGGCATCCTCCTCGCTGATGTACCCGAGTTCGTAGCTGCAACGGGCGAACCAACAGGCCAGCGCAGCATCCCAGGCAACTAGGCCGATACTCAGGATATCGGAGTCCTGCTCAATCACCCCAAGCTTACGCAGATTGCCGTGGGTCTTCACGAGGTTATCATGCATTCTCACCAGCTCCCTATAGTAGGCCTCGTCCCCACCAGTTACCCCTTCCAGGAACTCCCTATACTTTGGGGAGCTACGAAGGGTGAAGGCCTGGTAAATCTGTACGATATGGGAGGATTCGCGCGCTGAAAGGCGGTACTCTATGGTGCCCCTGGCCTTCTGCACATCCTCAATGCCGTAGTCCTCGAGGCGCTTCAGCTCCTGCCCTGTAACCAGCGATTCGAAGTAGGCACTGGCTGCGCTAGCCAAGGGAGCGCTCAGGGCTAGCTGGCGCTTCTGACCATCAGTGTAGCTGCTCTTCGGTTCGTAGTGCAGCCACGGGAATAGCGTAGATAGGTCCTTAAACCATTGGCGCACGGCGGGTTGCGTACGTACAAGCAGAAAGCCTAGGACAAAGATGGCGAGGAGTACGAGAACGACAACCATGGGCTATACTTTTGGGCTACATTGCTTCCATTCGGTGAAGGACCTTTCGCAAAGGTAACCCCTTTATCCACAATAAAAAAGAGAGTAGCCCACGAGTAAGCTGAGGCGTGAATAGCCGCCCCCCTCTCCCACGTCACGGTCTCTCCCCCTAATCTCCCCGATTTTCCCTACCTTTGCAGACAGATAAAAATCATGCGCCATGTCTACCTACATCAACCCCTTCACAGACTTCGGTTTCAAGCGCCTCTTCGGCCAGGAGGAGAACAAGGACCTACTCATCAGCTTCCTCAACGAGCTACTCCGGGGAGAGCAGGTCATCAGGGAGCTAACCTATCTCAAGACCGAGCACCTCGGCAGCACCCAGTTTGACCGCAGGGCCATCTTCGACCTATACTGCGAGAACGAGCGCGGCGAGAAGTTCATCGTCGAGTTGCAACGTGCCAAGCAGAAGTTCTTCAAGGATAGAACCATCTTCTACTCGACCTTCCCCATCCAGCAGGAGGCCAAGCCCAACGACTGGGACTTCCGACTCCGCCACGTCTACACTATCGCCATACTCGACTTCGTCTTCGACGACGACACGGGAGCTCCACAGAAGTACCGCTACGACGTCAAGCTCATGGAGACCGAGCTCAAGGAAGTATTCTACGACAAGCTCACCTTCATCTACCTCCTGATGCCCAAGTTCAATAAGCCCCTCGAGGAGCTAAAAACAGGCTTCGAGAAGTGGCTCTACGCCATCAAGCACCTCTACCGCCTGGCCGACCGCCCGGACAACCTGAGCGAGGAGATATTCGAGAAGTTCTTCCGCCAGGCCGAAATCGCCGAGTTCACCCAGAAGGAGCATACTGACTACCAGGACAGCCTGAAGGCCTACAACGACTGGAAGAACACCCTCGAAACCGCCCACGAAGACGGCTTCGACGAGGGATTTGAAGAGGGGATGGAGAAGGGGATGGAGAAGGGGCGACAGGAGGGCATAGAGCAAATGGCTCGCTCCATGCTCGCAAACGGTCTCAATGCCGGGGCAGTGTCCAAGATCACGGGGCTAAGCCCCCAGCAAATAGAGAAGCTGGAGGGGGAGTAAACAGTTCAGACGCCCACCAATACTGGAACCCCAGCAGATGCAGTACACCAACTAGAAACTCCACCTCCTACTACGGTAGTACTCCCCTAGCCCACCCACCGTAGCAATCCTTACTATACAAAGATAAAAGAAAGAAAGGGGGGAGCATCCCGTGGATGCTCCCCCCTTCATGTGGGGTCGCTAAGCCCGACTACCAGCCAATAGAGAGCCAGGGGCTATTCTTGTCCTTGAGCATGCCGAAGACGATGGCCTCCATATCGTCCGTTCCACCCATCTGCGCTGAGCGACCAATAAGGTAGCTCATGCCCAGGTCATTCCACGACTTGAGGGTCTTCTTGGCGAGCTGCTGCGCCTGCTCCAGGTATTGCCAAGCCTCCTCCTCAGTGATGTAGGACACATCGTAGGCCGCGCGCACCAGGATGCTAGCCTGACCTATCTCCCAACCGATGAAACCGTACTTCATGATTTCGGTCTCCTCAGATATGATGCTCTCCTTCTTCAGCACAGGAAGGCTCTTGGACAGGTTGTCGACCCTATCCATCAGGAAGTTGTAGAGATCACGGTTGTCACCAGCCGCCTCATGCAGGAAGTCCTTACGCTTATCGCCCTGGAGCTGAACAGCCCCGTAGATGATGGGGAGCAAAGAGCTAAACTGGCCGGAGAGGCGGTTCTCTATAGCCTCACGGGCGGTACGGGGCGTATCGACACCATAGCCATCCGAGAGGATACTCTGGGCGCGAGACTTAATCTCCTTACCGAGCGAGAGGGTATTGTGATAGGCCGACATCTGCTCAGCGCTGATGCCGCTGAGAGCCACGAGGCGTAGCTGCTCCGGGCTGAGGGTGCTATTCTTATCCATACGGTAGTTCGACAGGGCGAGCTTGACGTTCTTAGCACCGGGAAGCACCTTCGTAAAGAGGTAGTAGGCCCCGTAGGCCACTAGGACAGCCCCGATAAACCAAGGGCTTTTGATGATATTGACTAGGAAATCTGGCATACTTCTTACTGTGTTTTGTTATTCACTCGGTTTACAATTAAAGCCTATGTATATGGTTGGGCTACTCACCCCACCACGCTACTTCACCTTCAGGACGTCCACAAGGCCAAGGGCTGTCTGCACATCGCGATGTATGGCCCTTAGCTGGTCGGCGCTGCTCGCCCTCGACGGCCTAATGCTCAGGAAGCCCTCGGGCATGGGGGCCGCGTAGTAGAAGTCCCACCGCGTGAAGGAGAACATGATATCCCGCCCGAAGTCCTTGCGCAGCTGCGTCATGCGGCGCATCATGGCGGGGGTGAGGATACGCCGGGCAGCCACCTCGTCGTCAGCATAGACGGCGAAGTAGCGCTCAAAATCCGGGTCCTCCAGGCGGACGAGGCTCGCCCCATGCCGCTTGCGGAAGGACTGGAGGATCTGCGCAAAGTAGCCGACTCTTCCCTCCAGATGATCGGGAAGTATGAGCAGCTGGGCGGCGTATTTCATCCTATCAATGTGGTAGCAACCGAACATCCCCCGGAAGTCGAGCGAGCCTGCATCCCGACGTGCCGAAAAGATGGGGCGAATGGTCGCATTGTAAAGCAGCTTGGCGTACTGTAAGGCCGGGTTGTTGCGCCAGCCCTCCACCCGCGACGTACCGACGCCGACATCGTAGACCTGCAGCTCTACACCCTCACTCATACGCTCGAGCCGCCCGAATGTAGCGGCGTAGCTATCCTCCCCGAAGCTACGCCTACCAAACAGCTGGCTGTCGGACAGGTCCCGGTCAGACACCTCCCGCTCCGAGAAGAGCATATTGGGGAAGAGGCTACGGAATAGCTCCTCCCGCACGCTCTTCTCCATGCTCGCCAGCCTGGTCAAAGCTCGGGTAAAGGCAAAGGAGAGAAGCGCCACCGGCACGAGTATGAAGATGCCCATCGAGCCGTAGGATGCCTGCATCTCCGGAGAGAGGTGCGATATCCAAAGGGCGCTGGTGAGCGTTGCTATCAGCCAAATAAAAGTGAGGGCATACATGATGGTCCCTACCACCGCAACAATCCTATGCAACCGCTGCAGACGCTCAAGGCGAGGACCATACTGCGCGGCGAGGCGTTCAAAATCAGGGCTTGTAGCCATGGGCGAATCTCTAGTTTTGGGCGAAGAACTCGCCGGCGCTTACGTTCAACTTCTCTACATCCTCTATCTCCACGAGCGGTTCGGGCTCGCAGCCCATGGCGCCCGCCACCACGGAGGAGGGGAACATCTGTATGGCGTTGTTCATGCGGGTAGCCGCCGCATTGTAGGTGCGCCGCATGGCCTGCAGCTCGTTCTCCTGCTCCTCGAGGGCCTCCATCAGCCGGAGGAACTGCTCGTTGGCCTTCAGGTCGGGATAGGCCTCAGCTGTGGCACGTACGCTACCGATGATACCCGTGAAGTAGCTCGCATCCCGCATCTGCTGGCGCAGCTCGCCCGGTTCGTAGCGCCTGCCCCGCAGCTCGGCCATACGCTCCATCACCCCCTGCTCATAGTCCCGATACTGGCGCACGACGGCCACGAGGTTCGGAATGAGGTCGTGCCGCTGCTTAAGGGCCACCGATATCCCGCTCTCGCATTGCCGCACCCTATTGCGCTTGGCTATCAGGCTATTCCGGGTCAGGACAAACCAGAGCAACAGCAGCAGCACCCCCCCGCCGCCGAGCATTACATATAGCACCATACCTCGACTTTACTACTTATACTCCCTACGGCCCACCTCACGCCCCATGGCGTACTCTACCTCCTCCTTAAGCTTGCCCGCCAGGTCATAGCGCTTCCATAGGCCATTCTTCTCCCCATGCACGTACTCACCCTGCCTCTCCACCCGCTGGGCCGCATTGTAGAACTTCGCCTGGCCGTGGGGCTGACCGCCCTCGTAGGAAACTTCGCTCGCCAGGCGCTTCTCCTCCGGAACGTAGGTCTTCCACAGACCGCTCTTCGCCCCACCCTCATACACCCCCTCCGTCAGCAGCTCCCCCTTCTCATTCCACTCCTTGAACTCCCCATCCAGCTCAGCATGGCGATAGCTCTTTAAATACTGCTTCACACCACTCTCCCAGTAGAGCGTTTCGTGCTGCAGGGCATCGTCCTTGAACACCCTGTCGGCCACCAGTACGCCCGCCTTGGTGTAAACCTTGAAGTGCCCCTCCAGCTTACCATCCTTGAGATGCTTCTCCAGCTCTAGCTTCCCGTTGGGGTAGTACTCCCTGGACGTATAGGTGCCATCATTCTCGTAGTCACGCTCCCAGCGCACCGGGCCATCCACCACCTTCTGCCACGAGCGACCGTGGTGCTCACCGCCCCTGTAGCTACTCACCTCCTCTACCTTCACCGTACCGCCAGAAGATTCCCTGTAGTCCGGATGCATGTCGAAGAAGAGCGCCCACCATCCGCCGGTGCCGCCACCCACCGTTACGGTCAGCAACCTCCACCACTCGCCGGTGGCCTTGCCCTCCTTGTAGTGCTCTACCGTTACCTTCTGGCCCTTGTCGTCGTAGTAGCGCCATTCGCCCTGCTGCTTCCCGGCCGCGTACTCCCCCTCCCGAGAGAGCTTACCGTTCTGGTGGTAGGAGCGGAAGGCCCCCTCCATCTTGCCGTCCCTATAGCTCGCCTCGGATAGCAACCTATCCTTGTAGTCGTAGCGCTTGCAAGCCCCATCCTTCACCCCATCGCTTAAGCCCACCTCCTGGTAGTTGCCACGCGAATCGGCAATCTTGTAGCGACCATTCAGCCGGGCATGCTCGCCACCCGCCATGACGTATAGGCTCTTGCTGCCGAAGCGGCGCACGTCCACCTCGTTCTCCATCAAGAGCTTCTCCGCATGCAGCGGCAGGGAAAGTAGCAGAAATAGCGATGCCGAGAGCATCAGTTGTGGAATCCTCTTCATCTCCGAGTAGATTTAGGTTGATGGCGGCAGGAGCCATATCGTAAGCACCGCAAAGTTAAGTGCTTTCATCTATTAAACAAGGAGCAGAAGTGTTAAATCGCCCCCCCCCTGTTAAAAAGAACAAACACCCTGAAAAGCAGAAAATTGCAGGGTTCGCCGCTGGAAAGGACGAGCCCTGCAACCACAGTATAGGACTGTTCGTATAGCTACTATACCGCTACTTCTTGACCTCAACGCCCATTTTGAAGGTAGCCTCAGACGTGGGCTTGCCCGCCGCATCGAAATGCTTCCATACGCCGTCCTTCTTCCCCCGGACGTACTGCCCCTTGACGGCGATGCCCCCCTTCTCGTTGAACTCCACGTAGTCCCCCTCTAGCTGGCCGCCCTTATAGTGCTTTACATGGCGCTTCTCCCCCTTCTCCCAGGCGATTTCCTCCTTGATGAGCGAGCCATCCGCCCCCTTGCTCTCCTTCCACCACAGGCCGTGGTTCTCCCCATTCTCATAGCTCTCCTGCCCCACCTTCTTGCCCTTCGCATCGAAGGTCTCCCACGCCCCGTGCTTCTTACCACCGGCATAGCTACGCGTCTGGGACACCTTCCCGTTCGGGTGGTAGAACTTGAACTTCCCCTCCGGCTTGCCCCCCTTGTAGAACATCTCCACCAGCAGCTTCCCCTTGCTATCGTAACGCTTATAGGCCCCATCCTTCACCCCATCCTTCAGATACAGCTCCTGGTAGTTCCCCTTTGCATCCAGCACCTTGTAGTGACCATCCATGCGCGACTGGTCTGCACGCTTCAGGTACACCACCTGCTGCCCTTCGGTCTTCACCTCCACCTCCGCCTCCTTAATGGGGGTCTGCGCGCTCGCCGCGGGCATGAAGAGCATGGACAGCGGAAGGATTAGGGATGCTAGTATTCGCTTTTTCATCGTGATTTCTGTTGTGCGGGGGGACGCATTGACTAATACGCTAGCAAAGATAATCCTTTTCCAGAAACTATCAGTATAGAACATTAACATCAGAGGGGTGCACTAGATGCAGGGACACGCCCATACACGAACCTATGCAACGAAATGCCCGCTACAAAACCCATCGCCCCCCAGCTCAAATGCCCCAGGCTAGAGCCCTTCCAAACAAAACGCTCCCTAGACCCATTCAGATTACAAATAGCCTTTTAGCGGTTGGCTATCAAAGCTATACAATAAGCCTATAACCGTTATATTTTCAAACAGCCCATTGCTCCCCGAAAAGTTTTGCCACCTGCACCACCCCACCTACCTTTGCAGTGCCTAAGAGATAAAACGTAGTTGTAACCCTAAACGGAGGAAATTAAAATGGCATACGTAATCAGCGAAGAGTGTGTAGCATGTGGTAGCTGCCAACCCGAGTGCCCGGTAGAGGCTATCAGCGCCGGCGATATCTACAAGATTGACGCTAGCCTCTGCACCGACTGCGGCTCCTGCGCAGCAGTTTGCCCCACGAGCTGCATCAGCGAGGGCAAGTAGCCCCGCCGGTCCAACAGCATAGAACGGGGTGTTCTACCAGAGGGTAGGACACCCCGTTTTTTTTGCCCCCCTTCCGTTTAAACCTATCGCTATTCTCGGCAGGTTGCACACCGCTATACCCACGAGCTACCCCACCACCCAATACGCCAACCGCACGCATTTATAATTGGGCCGACAGCCCCTGGCGCAGCCGCTGCTTCGCTACGAACAGCAACACCAGCCCCCATTCTCCCCACCAAATAGCAGGAATAGGCGAAACTAGCCGAATAGCTCCTGTAAACCATTGCTAT
>PDRH01000025.1 GCA_002748015.1 Bacteroidota bacterium
GCGGTCGGAAAGAAAACCCACTATGCAAGCCTCGTCCAGCAGAAGGCAAACGAACTCGGCGTAGGCCATAGGCTACACCTCTACCACCAGGTTAGCACCAAGGACCTCCCGGGCATATTCGCTGGTGCAGAGCTATTTGTATACCCTAGCCGGCTCGAGGGATTTGGCATACCACTCCTCGAAGCGCTCAACGCACGAATACCCGTAATCGGCGCAACAGGATCATGCCTCGAGGAGGCCGGTGGCCCAGCAAGCCTCTACACCGACCCGGACGACCCCGAAATGCTCGCCACCCTCATGACCCGTATCCTCACCGAGAAAGGCCTACGCGAGCACATGGTAGAGCAAGGGCTACAGCACGCCAAGCGCTTCGAGGAGCAACGCCTCGCCAACGACCTCATAGCCGTATACGAGCAAATCCTAGCACAGCCCTAATCCTTCCCCCAATGAAGCGCTTCCGGCTAACCCTAGAGTACCTACTCGGGGTGCAACTACTCGGACTCATCGCCCTATCCCTATTCCGGACCGTCGAATACATCCACCTACACCACATGGTGCAGGAGCAGGAGGCCTCCGTCGCCAGGGCATTCCTACACGGCCTCTGGTTCGACAACGTCATCGCATGCTACCTCATGCTGCTACCCCTAGCCGTCCTGGGGCTAACCGGAGCCCTCGGCAGCTATAGCCGAACCCTAAGGCGCGGCGCCAGCCTCTGGTTCTGCATCCTCTACCCCATTGCCTTCGTCTTCTCTGCCGCCAACATACCCTACTTCGAACACTTCGTCAAGAACATCAACTCCGGCGTACTCGAGTGGGCCGGCTACCTCGGCACCACCGCCGGCATGCTCCTGCAGGAAACCTCCTTCCTCGTATGGATAGCCCTCTACCTCCTGGTCACCCTGGCCTTCATCTGGCTCATGCGACGCCTACGACGGCGCTACGACCAGCGCATGGCCAGCGCACGGAAAAACCGCCACCCCCGCACCACCTGGCTTCAGCGCGGCGCAAGGGCATCGATGGCCCTCCTCCTCATCGGCATCTGCGTCCTCGGCATCAGGGGACGAATCGGCACTACCCCCATCCGCGCCAGCACCGTCTACTACTGCAACGACACCTTCCTCAACCAGCTCGGCATAAACCCCGCATTCAATTTCCTCTATAGCCTCAAGGAGGACCACAAGAGCCAGAATGCGCGCATAGCCCTCATGGACGATGCCAAGGCCCTCAGGCTCGCCCAGCAGGAATACCGAGTACCCAATTCCACGGACAGCATCCACCCCCTCCGGCGCCACATCAGCAACCCCGGCGAAGTGCAACGCACCAACGTCGTCCTCATCCTCATGGAGAGCATGTCCGCCAACTACCTCAAGCGCTTCGGACAGCAGAAAAACCTCACCCCCAACATCGATAGCCTTTACAACGCATCCCTCGCCTTCACCAACTTCTACTCCACCGGCATACACACCAACCAGGGCCTAACCGGACTACTCTATAGCTTCCCAGCCCTCCTCAAGCGAAACATGATGAAGGGCATCGTCCCCCGAAAAGTCAGCGGCCTACCCACGGTACTCGCCGAGAACGGATGGCAAACCCTCATATTCATACCCCACGAAGCCCAGTACGACAACATGAACGCCTTCCTGCGCAACAACGGAATGGAACAGGTCTACGAGCAGGCCGACTACCCCAGCGAGGAAATCGTCAGCAACTTCGGCGTACCCGACCACTACCTCTTCCAGTATAGCATAGAAACCCTACGCCAGAAGGCCAAGGCCGACAAACCCTTCTTCGCCACCATCCTCACCGTCAGCAACCACGAACCCTTCGTCATACCCGACTGGTTCAAGTCCCAGTACACCGACCCCAAGGACCAAATCGTAGCCTACGCCGACTGGTGCATCGGCGATTTCCTCCGCAAGGCCCAGAAGGAAGCCTGGTACGACAACACCATCTTCGTCATCTGCGCCGACCACGGCATACTCGTCGACGGCAACATCGACGCCGAAATGCCCCAGAGCTACAACCACATCGCCATGCTCATGCTCGGCAAGGGCATACAGCCACGCCTATACGCTGGCCTCGGCATGCAGGAGGACGTAATGCCTACCCTCCTCGGCATGCTCAACATCAGCTACACCTACGACGGCTTCGGCGTAGACCTCCTCAGGACCAAGCGCAAGCGCGTATTCTACGTGGCCGACGAGCAGGTCGCCGCGCGGGACAGCACCCACGTCAACGTATACTCCTCCACCCTCGACCGCTCCTTCCGCTACCACACCACACCCAACGGAGGCCTCACCCTCGCCGACAGCTGCCGCCCCGCCTTCGACTCCCTAGAGCAGTACAGCCGCGCCATGACGCAGGCCGCCCAGTGGGTATTCCTGCACGACTAGGATTTACCCCACTTGCTCGACTCCAGCGGGGCATTCCGGAAATCACCCGTAAGAAGCTCTGCCTCCAAATACGAGAACACATAGCCAGCACTCTGGTAGTACAACCCCGTCTCCACATCCATCACCTTATCGAGTACCTGCGAGGTATACAGAGCATCCATCGCCCCCGAAATACTATAGCCCAAACGCTCCACCAGCAGAGCTATCAGGTCTGCAGCCATATCCTCCTGCATGCGAGCAATCTCCTTTGATGTAAGCCTCATTGTAGCACTAGCATTTCTACGGCACGCGCAGTGCCAAAATAGTACTGATACGTTACGCCTTTGGCGTACTGCAGCTTTCGCACAAGCGCATCTACATCTTGCTCGCCCTCCAAAAAACTACGTATCTGCAACGAGACCCAATCATCAGCTATAGGTCCATAAACCACATCATAGCCATGCTCGGGCGACTCCCTCGTTTACATCCCTATTCTCCGCAACAAAGCGAGCCCAAGCCGCACTGTACCCCTCAAATATCAAACAATTCAGATCCCCGGAAGAAAGCAGCCTCTCATCGAAGGAAAAACATGTAACCTCCGGAGTCCCTTCACCTGCTAACGCAAATACCCGCTGGGCCATTCGCTCTGCTTGCCTACGATCTGCCGTTAGATAAAATCCACGCCCAAAATCCTTAAAGGGCTTCGAACATGCCAAATCTACCACCTCTACCCGCACATTAGAACCGTGGTAGAGCTGCATAACCATCATACATTAGAAAGCCACCATGCCGCTGGCAAATCACGCTCAAATCGCTAAGAACCTCCGCAAAGGAAAGCGTATGGAGAACCTCATAGTGCTCCTCCACGTAGTCCATGCCCCCAAACCGCTTGAGATACAGATATGCACGCCCGGGCGCAAGACCATAGAGCTTAGCAAACTCTGAAATCAACGCCACCATGTACCGAATTCGCCCCACCTGTTCACGCTCCATAGGCCAGCCCCCATTTGAATTACAACCTTTGCAAAGGTACAAAAATAACGCCTACCCTCCGAAGTACACCCCCACCACCCGCTCAAAGAACCTCTCATAGGTCAAAAGCCCCTCGAAGTACACCCTACCCGCGCGCCCCATAGCCTCACGCCGACCCGCATCCGCCAGGAGCTCCCCTATGGCATGCGCCAGAGCCTCCGCATCGCCTGGCGGCACCAGCACCCCGGCCTCCGATGACACGATCTCCCCCTGCGCACCACCGTTGCTAGCTATCTGCGGCTTGCCGGCCGCCAGGTAGTCCATGCAGGAGAGCGGACAGGCCTCCCGCGCCAGCGAGGGGAGCACCCCTATATCCGCCTGTGCCAGGTAGGGGAAGACCGGCGATTGGAAGCCCAGGAAATCCACCCGTCCAGATAGCCCCTGTCGCTCTATCTCCGCTCTTAACCCGCCTACGTACCCCTCATCCCCGCTACCCAGCAGGAAGAGATGGTAATCATCAGCCTGCAGCAAGCCCAGAGCCTCTATCAGCACATGGAGACCCTTCTCCTCGCATAGCCGCCCATGCGACATCAGGATAGGCCGACCAGCAGGAACACCATACTCCCGCCGCAACTCGGGCGCATCAAACGCCCCTTCCGGAAGGAATACCCCATTATGAACTACAGAATGCGGCCCATCAAAAGCCCCCACCCCCGATAGGAACACCGACTGCGCCAACTCCGACACGAAGATGATGTGGTCCAGCTGCCTATACAGCCAGCGGTAGTGCGGCGACTTCTTCCCCCGCTTCACCAGGTGGCGCGTCAGGATTATTCTGCAACGCCTATGCCCCGCAATCCGCCGGGCCAGCGCCGCCGTGAAGGCCGTCTTGAAGTTGTGCGCATGGAGTATCACCCCCTCCTCCGCACGCAGTAGACGCGCCAGGGCCACCGCGCTCCTAATGTCTAATAGCCCTTTCAGGCCAAGAGTATGCACCGGTGTTCCCAGCTCCTGCAGCCGCTCCACCACGGCAGGATAGGGCGCGGCTACAAGCGTTACACCGTAGCCCTCTGCTAGCAAACGCCGGGAGAGATCGTAGGCGTACTGCTCCCCCCCGCCCCAGCTCGGGTTGGCCACCAGCTGGAACACCCGCCAGCTACCACTCCCCACGCTCACGCCCATCTATTATCTTCGAGACTATCATGAACTGGTAGCTCGCTTCCATCAGCGCCTTGATCAGCCCGGCACGCCCATCCCGTATAGCCCCCTTCAGGAAGTAGATCTTGAAGAAGCGGAACAGCGGACGGTAGAACAAAGCCCCAGTCCCGTAGCGTTTCTCCCTACGGCGGTAGGCATCGTTATCCGTATACCGGCACATCTTCACCCACTGCTCCGCTACGGTCTCGTCCACCACATGCAGCAGGGCCAGATCCCTACGCTTTCGTGGCATGTACTCCACCCGCCCATCTATCTGCGGCATGGAGTGAATGGTAGGCGGCCAGTCCGCCACCTCCCGCCGGAAGAAGCGCAGTATGTAGTCCGGGTAGTAGCAATGCATGAAGCGGCGCATGAAGAAATTCTGGCGCGCAAGCCAAAGCCCATCCGGGCAGGCATCTCCCCCCGCCAAGCTATACAGGTACTCACGCAAGGCCGCCGGCACCACCTCATCAGCATCTATCACCAGCACATACGGGTGTGAAGCCGACTGGATGGCGAAGTTCCGCGCCGGCTCCGGAATGGTGTGATTACCCTTCGGAAAGGTAACCACCCTGCAACCGTAGCGCGCCGCTATCTCCCGCGTCGAATCCGTCGATTCCATATCGCAGATAACGACCTCATCGAAGTCCACCACCGAGTCGAGCGCCTCGGCCAGGTAGCACTCCGCATTGTAGGTATTAATTACTACCGAAATCTTCATCCGCCCATCGCTATGGCTAAACGCCCATGGTACAAAAAATGCCAGCCCGCAACGCAGTCTCCCGGGTCGCAGGCTGGCACAAGCTCATTTCGCACGGGCTACAGCCCCAGCTGGCCCTTCAGCGCGCTGATCTTCGCCTCCGCATCCGCCAGCTTACGACGCTCAGCCTCTACAACCGCCGCCGGAGCATTGTTCACAAAGCGCTCATTCGAGAGCTTCTTCAGCACTATATCCCGGAAGCCCTCATTATACTCCAGCTCCTTCTGCAGCTTGGCACGCTCCTCCTCCTCGTCCACCAAACCCGTCAGCGGCACGAAGAACTCCGTACGCCCCACCAGGAAGGACGATGCCCCATCGGGCGCACCCTCAGTTGCAGACAGCTCGCCGATGAAGCCCACGCCCCGCACGATATCCGCCCCCTGCTCCGACAGGCCCAGCTCCCCGCGGTAGAGCAGCTGCAGCGGCGCCTTAGGCGAAAGCCCCTTCGACTGGCGCACCGCCCGAACGCTCGCCACGATGTCCTTTATCCGCGCGTACTCCGCCAGCAGCTCCGCGCTCGCCGGCTGCACCTCCGGCATGGGCTGCACCATCAGGCTCTCCTCCTCGCGCCCGCTGCCCAGGTGGTGCCACAGCTCCTCCGTGATGAAGGGCATGAAGGGGTGCATCGCCGTCAGCAGCGTGTCGAATAGCCCCTGCACCTGCGCCAGCGTCTTCCCATCTATCTTCTCCCCGTAGGCCGGCTTCACCATCTCCAGCAACCAGGCCGAGAAATCATCCCAGAACAAGCGGTACAAATCCACCAGCGCCTCGGATATCCGATAGCCCTCGAAGTTCACCTCAACGCTGCCCAACACCTCATGCATCCGCGCCTCGAATAGCTCCACCGCCCGGGCAGATGCCGCCGGCTGCGCCTTCCCCTCGTCCACCTCCCAGCCCTTCACCAGGCGGAAGGCATTCCATATCTTATTGCAGAAGTTACGCCCCTGCTCGGTCAATGCCTCGTCGAACAGCAAATCGTTGCCCGCGGAGGAGCATAGCAGCATACCCACGCGCACACCGTCAGCACCGTACTTGTCCATCAGCACCAGCGGGTCCGGGCTGTTGCCCAGCGTCTTGCTCATCTTCCTATGCTGCTTGTCGCGCACTATGCCCGTTAGGTACACATTCGAGAAGGGCTTCTCCCCCTTGTACTCGTAGCCCATCATTATCATGCGCGCCACCCAGAAGAAGATAATCTCCGGCGCAGTAACCAAATCGTTCGTCGGGTAGTAGTACTTTACCTCCTCGTTCTCCGGGTCCAGGATACCGTTGAACAGCGACAGCGGCCACAGCCACGACGAGAACCACGTATCCAGCACGTCCTCATCCTGCTTCAGGTCCTCCACCTTCAGCGACGGGTCGCCCGCCAGCTCCTGCGCCAGCGGCAAGGCCTTCTCCACGCTCTCGGCCACCACGTAGCGCCCATCCGGCAGGTAGTAGGCCGGAATCCTATGCCCCCACCACAGCTGCCGCGAGATGCACCAGTCATGCACATTCTCCATCCAGTGGCGGTACATCCCCTGGAACTTCGGCGGAATCAGCGCGATATCCCCGCCCAGCACCGCCTCCAATGCGGGCTTCGACATCTGGTCCATGCGCAGGAACCACTGCGTCGAGAGCTTCGGCTCGATCGCCACATACGTCCGCTCGCTGAAGCCAACGCTATGCACGTAGTCCTCCACCTTCTCCATCAGGCCCGCATCCTCCAGATCCTGCACTATCTGCTTGCGCACATCGAAGCGGTCCATGCCCAGGTACAGGCCAGCCGCCTCATTGACCGTTCCATCATCGTTGAAGCAGTCGATGGACGGCAGGTTATGCTTCAGCCCGATGTTGTAGTCATTGATATCATGCGCCGGCGTAATCTTCAGCGCCCCCGTCCCGAACTCCAGGTCTACATACGGGTCGAAGATCACCGGCACCTCCCGGTTCACCAGCGGCACTATCACCTTCTTGCCCTCGAGGTCCGCCCGCCGCGGATCCTTATCGTTCAGGCACACGGCCACGTCCCCCATGATGGTCTCCGGGCGTGTCGTTGCCACAATCAGCGATGCATCCGAATCCACCACCCTGTAGCGCAGGTAGTAGAGCTTGCCGTCCACCTCCTTGTGCACAACCTCCTCATCCGAGAGGGCCGTCTGCGCCTTCGGATCCCAATTCACCATCCGCACCCCCTTGTAGATCTTCCCTTTGTTGTAGAGGTCGCAGAACACGTGGATCACGCTGTCCGACCGCACCTCGTCCATCGTGAAGGCCGTACGATCCCAGTCGCACGATGCCCCCAGCCGCTTGAGCTGCTCGAGGATGATACCCCCATGCTCATCCACCCACTCCCACACATGCTCGAGGAACTGCTCGCGCGTCAGCGAATTCTTCTCTATCCCCTTGCCGCGGAGCCGCTCCACCACCTTCGCCTCCGTGGCGATGGAGGCGTGGTCCGTCCCCGGCACCCAGCACGCATTGTACCCCTTCATCCGCGCGCGCCGGGTCAGCACGTCCTGCAGGGTGTTGTTGAGCATATGACCCATGTGGAGGATACCCGTCACGTTCGGCGGCGGAATAACTATGGTGTAGGGGGTTCGCCCATCCGGCACGGAGTGGAAGTAGCCCCTCTCCATCCAGGTCTGATACCATCTATCCTCTATGGCGCGCGGTTCGTACTTCGTCGAGAGCTCTTGCATTGATCGTCTATCTATCTAAGCCACAATGGCCCCACGGCGGAGTGAGGCCATTGTGGTGTGAAATTAATAATGGGGTTCTGTGCTATCGCTTATTCAGCCGCTTGAAGTCCTTCTTCAGCAACCCATCGCCCTTCTTGCTCGAGTAGTTGTGGTAGTCGAAGTAGTACATCCTGTCATCCCCTGCCCCCAGCAGCGCCTTGTACACGCGCGCCTTCGTCAGATGGCCCTCCGGCCCCACCTTGTGCAGGTACACCACATCCGTACGCTTTTCCTTGATGGCCTTCCGGATATCCTCCTTCGACACGATCCGCACCTTCCCCTTGTAGTACTTCCGGATCTTCGACACGCTGTTCACCTTCGAGGTCAGGTCCGACTTCACCAGCCATAGCTCCTTACCCTTGAGGCTCGGCAAATCCTTGTTGTAGATCAGCAACGGATTCTTCCCTATCTGCTCCGGGTGCTTCTGGAGGTACAGGATATGATGCTGCGCAAAGCGGAGTAGGCCCTCCAGCTTGTACGCCCAGCTGTCCTGGTCCGAGCTCGCGTAGCCCAGGGGCATGGAGGCCAGCTCCGGCATGGCGTTCAGGTCGTCAGTCTTCGCCCCCCGCACGATTACCATGAACTTGTAGGGCGCCTTGATCTTATCCTCCGGGAACTTGAACTTCATACGGATGATGAAGGACTTGTCCGGGTCATGGCGCATCTGCTCGAACTGCTGGTAGTTGATCACCTGGAAGGGCGTCAACGTCCACGACTGCCGCACGGCATCCGGCATCTTGAAGTTCCACTCGCTCATCTGGTTCTTGTGCAGCACCAGGTAGGTCGTGGATTTCAGGAAGGCATCGATGTCCGCCTTCGTCGTCGCGCGGGCCACCCCCACGCTCAGCAGCGCGAAGGCCAGCGCCATAAGGCCATAGGTAAATCGTTTCATAGGAACTCTACATTTACAGGTTCAGTGCAGTGGCTTGCACCCACAAAGTTAGCATTTTTTCCACACTGCGCACATCTCCCCCAGCTCGGGCCAAGGGGGGGACGTAGCGAGCCACCCACTCATCAAAAGCCTAATTACTAGTAATCAAGAAGCTAGGACAGACATCAGGTCTTGAGCACCTCGCAATGCCCATGCGGCCATCCACCCCTCTCGCCCCCAGCGTTAGCTACACCATCCACACCGCCCAATGGCCTCAGCGCGGCCCCCGTCGCCCTGCTCCCCCCGCTAGCCCCACGCCCCTTCGCCACGTACACATATAGGCTAGCCCACCTGGACTTCCCCTTCACCTCAACTGTATAGTACGCATGCAATGCCCCGCTAGCCGCCCACTTCGGAATGCTAATCCGCACAGCCTCCCCCCTCTTCGGCGCATCGAAACCCACGTGCAGCGTACGCCCAGCCCCAGCTGAATGCACCGCCATCCTCACCCGCCTCGTCCCCCGCGGCAAACCCTTGGGAAAGCCCACGACCATCTCCCGCCCATTCCGCTTCACCTCCATGGGAAATGCCTCCAGCGAGTTCCCCTCGGACAGCTTAACATTCTGGTAGTCAATTTCCCATCCACCCTTCCCCTTCCTCATCCCCGACTTCAGCAGCTCCCCCAGCGCTACGTGGTAAGCCCCCACCGCCCTGCTCTGCCACCCCGGCCTATTGGTCATCCTGGGCTTAAATCCCCGCGATACCATCGGTTGCATCTGGCAGAGGAAACGGCTCGCCACGGCCAGCTTATTCCTATTGGCCTGCTGGCACTCCGTCCGGGGATTACGGATTTTCTCGGCACGATCACGGACGTACATCCGCTCCTCCCTTACTACGTATACAACGGGGTTCTGCTTGCTCCAGTACTTCGGGCGCACGGGGGTAATTTGGGCCATGGGCTAATTGATTGGTGGTAATGGTTATACGCATACCGTTTGAAAAGGTTTGCGCTTGGGTAATACCCTACCCTTCTCCCTCCATCGCCACAGCCCCCGCTCCGAATTTGCGCTAGGGGAAATACGGAGCGGCTGGCCATGCGAACACGGGATGCTACAGGGGGGACGGCAGGAACGACGTGCACGGGGATGCCTACATCCCTACCATTTGCAGATAAATGTGCGCATGATGAATGCCTGTAAAAATGCACCTTCTATACTATTGGTCAGCTACTTAGCTATGGGCTACTCTGCACCCAGCTTCCCCCTCCCAGAGGTCTAGCATAGGAACAGGCGGCATTGACCATGCCCTACCCCCAGCGCTGGGGTAGGGCATAGTCAAAACTAAACTACGTACGCCCGGCACCCTTACGGGCTACCAGGCGTTTTTTGTACCTTTGCCTGAAATAGGAGGAGGTATTATGGCGATAGAGAAGGGTAAATTCCCCAACACGACGGCGAGCTTTGAGAAGATTCGCGAGCATGAGATGTACTATGTGGACAAGACTGCGAAGCTATGGCAGCTGGCCAACCGTTCCGAAGTGGTCTTCCTAAGCCGCCCCCGTCGCTTCGGGAAGAGCATGCTGCTGGATACCATAGGCTGCTACCTGGAGGGGCAGAAGGAGCTCTTCGAAGGGCTCAAGCTCTACCCGCTAGAGGAGTCCATGGGGGAGAAGGCCTGGGCCAAGCACCCCGTGCTGCGCTTCGACTTCAGCGGCATAAGCGCCCTCACACCAGCGGCCATGGGGGAGATGCTGCACGTGCGGATCAGCGGCACCCTGCGAAGACTCGGGCTACCCACGCAGGGGAAAGACGCCCCGTACAGTATATACGAGGTGATGGAGCTGCTCCATGAGGCCACCGGCCAGCGCGTCGTCGTGCTAATCGATGAGTACGACAGCCCTATACTCGATGCGCTGGTGAAGGGCGATACCGCACTTCTGGAGGATATCAAGGCCTACCTCCGCAGCCTCTACAGGGCGCTCAAGTCGGCAGACCGCCACCTCCGCTTCCTCATGGCCACGGGCGTGAGCCAGGTGCGCCAGGTCGGCCTCTTCAGCGGCTTCAACAACATCGAGGACATCAGCTTCGACCCGGATTTCAGCACCATCTGCGGCATCAGCGAGGAGGAGATTCACGAGTACCTCCCCGAGCAGCTCGCGCACATGGCGGCGAAGAATGGCCTGACGGTGGAGGAGCTGCTGGTCCAGCTCAGGTATAAGTACGACGGCTACCGCTTCTCCGAGAACGAGGAGCATGTCTACAACTCCTTCGGGCTGATCAATGCGCTGAAATCCTGCCGCCTTGAGAACTACTGGTCCAGGACTGGAACAGCCAGCAGCGCGGATAAGCTGATACCGCGCTACAATGCGCTGGGAGTGCTGCACCTCGATGGGGTGCTAAGGGCAAGTATAGATACTCTTTCCCGCTTCAACTTCGAGCATAGCGACCCCCTGGGCTTCCTCTACCAGTCGGGCTATCTGACCATCAAGGGCATGGACGATGATGGGGACTTCCTTCTGGATTTTCCGAACAAGGAGGTGCGCGAGAGCATCATGGAGATCCTCGCCCCCCGAACCCTCGGTATAGCGCAGGAGTACGAATACCGAAGCCGCAACAGCGACCTGGTGAAGGCCCTCAAGGGTACGGACATCAAGACCCTTGAAGTGTGCATACAGGCCCTGCTCGCCAGCCTCCCCTTCGACCACGAGAGGCAGGATAGGGAAGATGCCCAAAAGGTCTGGGAGCTGCGCGAGGCGCGCTACCGCGATGCGCTCCACCTCATCTTCGCTGGGGTACGTAGCGACGTTCGCGTGGAGCAGATCGGGGCGGGGGGCATTTCGGATGTGGAGATCATCGGCGCAAAGATGATAGTGATCATCGAGCTAAAGATGAAGCGGAACGGAATGACCGCAGGGAAGGCGCTGGCCCAGGCCCTGGGGAATGGCTACCCCGACAAGCATAGCGGCGGGGAGAAGCCCGTGTGGGCTGTGGGCGCAGTAATCGGGGAGAAGGCGCAGGTAGAGTGGATGGAGGAGTGCGTGTGGGAGGGTTCTAGCCAGGAAAGGTAGGACTCGGCGTAATTCGATGGGCAGATAAAAGGGCTATCTTTGCGCAGCGCATCCGGGTGGAGGGGTGTAAATGTGGCGGGCAGGCGCGCATAGGTTAGCACGAGCAGAAAAAGTAGCATAATGGCAAAGGAAGGCATAGGTACACGCTTTCGACGATGGTACGGGGCGGCAGCCGGCTTCATACGGCATGAGGTGTGGAGCGTGGAGCGCGAGGCCTTCTCGCGGGGGCGGTACCGGCTGGTCATCGCTCTTCGGATTGCACTCCTGACGTTCCGGGGCTTCAGCGAGAAGCGGGTGCAGCTGCGGGCGACGGCGCTGACCTTCTACTCGCTCATGTCGCTGGTGCCGGTGATCGCGCTGCTCTTCGGCATAGCGAAGGGCTTCGGGCTGGAGGGAATGCTCAACGATATCCTGCGCGAGAAGCTGGCCCCCTACCCGGAGGTCTCGGCGCAGATTATCTCCTTCTCCGATTCGCTCCTGGGTCGCACGGGCGGGGGGCTGATGGCGGGGGTCGGGGTGGCGGCGCTGTTCTGGTCTGTTGTCAAGGTTTTCTCCAACATCGAGCGTAGCTTCAACGCCATCTGGCAGATCGACACGCCGCGGGCATGGGTGCGTAAGTTCAGCGACTACCTCTCGCTGATGCTGATCGCTCCGGTGGTGCTGATCCTGAGCTCCTCGGCCAACCTGTACCTTCGAACGATGCTAAATGCGGGGGTGGACGATGCGCAGCTAGTACACCTGGCCAAGACAGGGATGCTGCTGGCGCTACGGGCATTGCCCTACGTGCTGGTGCCGCTGCTGTTCGCACTGCTCTACCTGCTGATGCCCAACACGAAGGTGAAGTTCAGCGCCGCGCTGGTGGCGGGAGCAGTGGCCGGGGTGGGCTTCGTGGGGCTGCAGTGGGGCTACCTGTACTTCCAGTTCGGGATGTCGAGCTATAACGCCATCTACGGGAGCTTTGCCGCCTTCCCGCTCTTCCTGATCTGGATGCAGCTCAGCTGGATGATCGTGCTGCTGGGGGCAGAAATATCGTTTGCGGTGCAGAATGTGAAGCTGTTCGAGTACGAGAAGGAGACGCGCAACCTGAGCGTGCGACGAACCAAGGAGCTCTCACTGCTGCTGCTGCATACGCTGGTGGTGCGCTTCGAGGCGGGGGAGCTGCCGCTGACGAGCCACGAGCTGGCCGAGCAGCACCACCTGCCGCTGCGGCTAACGCACCGCCTGCTGCGGTGGATGGTGGGGGCGGGGCTGGTGTCGCGGGTGGAAGCCGAGGAGGGAAAGACGGTGGCCTACCAGCCGGGCATATCGGTAAACCGGCTGACAGTGGGCTGGGTGATGGCGGCCTACGAAACCTACGGGGAGACCGTACCCGCTGAAGGGGAGGTGCTGCACGAGATAGAGCGGCTGTACGAGGAGGAGGTGAAGGTGGATGGGGTGAAGAGGGTTGGGGATATTGGGCTAGATGGCGACCTTTAGGGTCTTGAGCATTTCAACTGGGGTAGTGCAAGGGACTCTATACGCTTCGCAAACATCGGGTATCTTTATATTTGTCCTAGAGTTTGGGCTGCTAGCCTCATACGTAACGAGGGTATGGCCTTGATCTTTGGCGTAGGCAATTAACCAGATATCCGCATTTGTGTCTTTTTGAAACGTGTCTATTGCGGTTGTTCGGTAAAATTGCTTTCCACTGCTATCCTTGATATTCAGCGCCCATGAAATAAGCTCTTGGATAGTGCGAAGTATAGATGGTGTTTTTGTATCCTTAAAAAAGTCACTTGGTAGAGCCTTCGTTACTAGGTCGTTGAGAAAGGGATCTTCCCCCTCATAATACAGAAGTTCCCTTTTAACTACATCTATGCTTATTATATCTCCCTGCTTCGCAAGGTGCTCAAGCTCCTTCCAATACGAAGGGAATACCTCCATAGGATAGTGCACTCGTTTAGAGGTTATGAAGATATTAGTATCCAGCAGATATTTCATACCCCTAGCTTTTCGATGTATGTATCGTAGGTTTTTCCCCTCAGCCCCATGAGGCGATAGGCATCGCGATGGGAGAGGTGGTGGTTCTGCACTGCAGAATCGACGAAGCGAGAGAAGGAACGCCCGATCCTCTTGATGGCAGTAGGATAGAATGACCCACCTTTTTGGGATTTTGGTTCGGCCGCCAGTTCTATACGCTGTTCCCGATAGTTTTGAAAGTATCGCTCCAGCTTCTCCCGATCAATGTGTCCGACCTCAAAGGCGCGGCGTGCCATGGCAATTGTGCTCACCCGAAAATGCGTGGCCGCCTTCTCTATGCTATGCCCTTCTGAGAAGTACTGCCTTACCATCCCTTCTGGCATCAGAAGCTCTACGGCCACCAGATCGCACATCCGCTCGGTAGGATCGCTTGCGGCATCGGTAACCATGGCATTATTATCATGGGCGGCACTGCGGCCCATCCATATATGGGCGAGTTCGTGGGCGAGGGTGAAGAGATTGGCCACAGGAGCGTCGCGCGCATTCAGGAAGATGAACGGGGCGTAGCGGTCGGAGAGCGCAAATCCACGGCACTCCTCAACGCTGATAGGGCGTCCCGTGCTATTGCCAACTATCCCGTTGGAGGAGATGAATATATTCTGCTGCTCGCATTGCTCCACCAGAAAACCTAGGGCCTCGCGCGCCCCCCTGTGCCTAAGCTGCCATCCCGCAGGTATCTTCAGGACTTCACGAATGGACGCGATGGCCTCCGCGTGGGTCGTCGAGCTCCCTACGAAGGGTAGCGGGGCAAATCCGAGCTCCAGCTCCATGTACTCTGAAAGCCAATCCTGGCGGAGCTGTAAAAGTTGAATGGTATCGTACACATTGAGGCTTGGCGCCTTGTGGGTAGCCTTCGCGCCCCGGAAATAGGGCATTGCCAAACTCTCATCTGGGGGAGAATCTCCGAGGAGCACCAACGGATTGACGTGCAAGCGATCGGCAAAATCCCTTAGCTGCGCATAGGTCGGCTTCCTACTGCCCTTTACCCACTCCTGCCACTTTTCGTCCTTGGCTAGGAACTCTTCCAGCTCGTAGCCCGCCCGGTCTATTGCCCAGCGAAGCATATCAGCGGAAATGTGGTCAAGATAGGTTGCCAAGACGTGAAGCTTTTTGTCACCAATAGGATTTGGGCAAAAGTAGCGAACTCGACTATGCTACGCAAATTGCGCATGAAAAAAATGACAACTAAAAAGCACTATAAAGTAATCCAACGCTCTGTAAGTAGCAAGCAGAAACGTCCATGGTCTACAGCTTGCTCTTGCATCCCAAAACATGCAATTTTGCCGTCCACCTCTTGCACCTCCGGAATAAATGTATACCTTTGTGGCGTGGGTAAGTCTTATGCGACTAGCTCCCCGTGAAACTCCCCAGGGTCGGAAGGCAGCAAGGATATCGGGTTGTAGCAGTGCGACATAAGTAGCTTGCCCACTTTTTTGTGCGCTAAGGTTTCGTAGGGGAGAGCCGGTCGGCCCACAGGGGGAAAGCGGGGGGAACGGCGTTTTTTGCTACCTTTGTGCTACACAAAAGAGCAAGGAATGCCAGCCATGTCCAGATACGTCAACCCCTTCACCGACTTCGGTTTCAAGCGCCTCTTCGGTGAGGAACCCAGCAAGGATCTACTCATCTGCTTCCTGAACGAGCTGCTGCGTGGGACGCAGGAGATTAAGGACCTCACGTACCTAAAGACCGAGCAGCTGGGGGATACTCGCCTAGACCGCAAGGCCATCTTCGACCTGTACTGCGAGAACGAGAAGGGCGAGAAGTTCATCGTGGAGCTCCAGAAGGCGCGCCAGGCCTTCTTCAAGGATCGGACGATCTTCTACTCCACCTTCCCCATCCGGGAGCAGGCGATGCCGAACGACTGGGACTTCCGCCTGCGCCCGGTCTACACGATAGCCATCATGGACTTCATCTTCGAGGAGCGGGAGCAGTATGCAGACATCTACCGGCATGACATCCAGCTGCGGCACGGGGTTACTAAGGAGGTTTTCTACGACAAGCTGACGTTCATCTACCTCGAGATGCCGAAGTTCAACAAGGAGGAGGAGGAGCTGGAGACGGACTTCGAGAAGTGGCTCTACGCCTTCAAGCACTTGAGCGAGCTGGATAGCGTACCGGAGCGGCTGAAGGGGCTGATGTTCGAACGCTTCTTCGCTCGGGCGGAGATAGCCCAATTCAACCGCAATGAGCTGCGGTCGTACGAGAATAGCCTGAAGGTGTACCGCGACTGGAAGAACGTGCTGGATACGGCGCACGACGACGGCTACAAGGAGGGGAAAGAGGAGGGCTTTGAAAAGGGCTACGGGGAGGGGATCGAGAGGGGAATGCAAGAGGGGATCGAGAAGGGTATAGAAAAGGGTAAGCTGGCAGAACGTAGCGAGATGGCCAAACGGCTACTTGCAAAAGGCTTCAGCATTGAGGAGGTGGCGGAGCTGAGTGGCCTGTCTGCCGAGCAGGTGGCGAGCTTGGCCTAAGCTTCTTCGGCTTATTCCATTTCGCTACCTGTATACCGGGGCTGGCGTGAGAGCTAGTTCGTTGGTGCTAGCAAAGCGAAAGAACGCTATGCCTACGGGCCTATATGCCTGGTATAAGGGGGTGCAATGGCCGGGGGGCGGCAAACCTGGCTAACAGGTATAGGAGTACATGAATTCCCCTATAAAAAAGCATGGCCTCCACCCGAGGGGTAGAAGCCATGCCACTCTCTGAGGTACCTAGCGGAGTCGAACCGCTGTACTCGGTTTTGCAGACCGATGCCTAACCACTCGGCCAAGGTACCCTGCTGGAACGCCGCAAAGGTAGGACGTTTTTCCGAAATACAAAACCCTGGGGCGTATTGCGGGGCAATTACATAGCAAGTTTACCCCTATTCTAGATACCCGCTCGGCATTCTGGGCATGCGCCAGGACGCTAATACACCAAATTGATGTAATTCTACTGCTGATACCGAACAATGAGACGGGCTAAAGCCAGAAAATGGGCAACTTTTTTGCATAGCGTTTGCCTATTAGCTTTCTTTTACATACATTTGCACTTAAAGATGAGGTGACAGACGGCAGTAGAGTGCTTTCTATCGGGTTTCAGACTCCTAGAAGTGGGTTCCGAGCCGTGTCTGCAAATGTAAACAGTAAATAAGGAGAACTATGAGACGAATACGCTATTCATTACTACTGCTGGCCACCCTGCTGGTGGTTCTTACCCCCGGGGCGTGGGCCACGGAGATAACAATAGGCCCCATTACGTATGAGATTGTTGGGAATGAGGCGCACGTTAAGAAGTGGGATCAGAACAGCACGGAGACTAGCTTCACTATCCCTGGCGTGGTGGATGGGGACAAGACCGTCACGAAGATTCTGGACAAAGCGATTATCTCTAATAAACTGACGTTCCTGTACATCCCCGGCACAGTTAAGCATATCGGGAATCAGGCCGTGAATTGCGATAAACTGGGCGAGATATCGCTCAACGAGGGGCTGGAGAGCCTGGCCGATGAGGCCTTCTACCCGTCCAAGCTGACGGAGGTGTGGCTTCCGGCCTCCGTGAAAGAGATCGGCTATGACCCATTCCATTCAAGTGTACTCACGAAGATAGACGTGGCGTCGGGCAATACGCACTTCAGCGAGTACAATGATGATGGGGTACTCTACAGCAAGGATTTGTCCCGGCTGATACAGTACCCCGCGGCCAAGGCGGATGCATCGTACACGCTCCCCTCGGCAACTCGCACCATCGGGAGATACGCCATGGCGAATGCTAAGCTTGAGGCGCTCACGCTCAACGAGGGGCTGGAAAAGATCGAGAAGAAGGGGCTATTCTGGATGAGGAACTTAACATCGCTTAGCCTCCCCTCCACGCTGACGACGCTGAAATGGCAGGCTCTTAAGCGATGCCTCCGGCTCGAGAACCTCCACATCGGCAAGGGGCTTTCCGCGATAGGCAACGAGGTGTTCTCTGATTGCAACCGCCTGCAGCAGTTCACGATAAATGCAGAGAATCCGAACTACACGGTAGAGGATGGGGTGCTCTACAACAAGCAGCTGACGCGGCTGATCAAGTATCCCGCCGGGAAGACCAACACGGAGTACGAGATTGTCAGTACGACAAAGAAAATGGATGGTGGTGCCTTCATGGGGAATACGCATCTCCAGCGGGTGGTGATCCCGGAGGGATGTACAAGCGTGAGCTTGAAACTATTCATGCAATGCAGCGCACTGGAGGAGTGCACGCTCCCCTCGACCATCACTAGCATCGGCCAGTTCGCTTTCTGGGGAACTAATATCACCTCGCTTACCATCCCGGCCGGTATCAAAAGCCTCGACACGCATAATATCGGATTGAACAAGACGACGGAACTGACGATACTGGCACGGGATCCCGCCACAATAACGACAGTAAATAATAATAGCTTCACTCTGACGATGATTCAGAAGTGTACGCTCAAGGTTCCCTACGGGTCGAAGGGGCTCTACGAAGCCCATCCGACCTTCAAGCTCTTTGAGAATGTAGGGCAGGGCATTGTGGAGCTACCCGAGGTGAAAGTGGCTGAGGTTAGCTTTGACCTGGGCGACGAGGTGGACATCACGGTGGGCGAGGAGAAGGCCCTACCGACGACCATCAACCCCTTGAATGCGGACAACAAGAACCTCTTCTGGAAGTCGAGCGATACGAACGTAGCGACCGTAACCCAGGAGGGCAAGGTAAACGGCGTGTCGAAGGGGGATGCGACGATAACCGTAACGGCCACCGGTAGCTCGGTGGAGGCGACGTGTACGGTGCATGTCCTGGACAACGTCATTGCCGTTACGAGCGTTACGGTTAGCCCCCAGGGGGAGACCATCTACGTAGGGGATCCCCTGCAGCTTACAGCCACAGTAGAGCCGAACAACGCCACGGGGGCAAGCTCGGTGGTGTGGACGAGTGCGGACGAGAGCGTTGCTACGGTGAATCCCACCACCGGCCAGGTGACGGGGGTCGGACACGGCTCGACGGACATAACGGCAACAGCAGGCGGGGTGAGTGGCACTACGACGGTTAACGTCAGGATCTTCAACTCGGTACTCGGCTTCGCCATAACGCCGACAGTGCTGCAGCTGGCCGTCAACGGCGAGGAAACGCTCATGCCAGTCTTCACACCGAGTAATGCGACTAACCAGAAGGTCAGCTGGGCCAGCTCGGATGCCAGCATTGCGAGCGTGGACGATGCGGGGAAGGTTACGGCCAAGCAAGAGGGTACGGCCACCATCACCGGCACGACTGAGGATGGCGGGCTACAGGCCACCTGCGCTGTTACCGTAGGCGACAAGATAACGAACATCACCCTCGTTCCAGCAACGAAGACCCTGAAGGTGGGTGAAGATGTGGCGGTGAGCGCAGCGGTAGAACCCGCCACCTCAACAGCCAAACTCCTTTGGAACAGCTCGGATGCGAGCGTTGCGACGGTTAGTGTAGACCCCAACGATAGCCACCTGGCCAACATTAAGGCCGTGGGCGAAGGGGAGTGCGACATCACGGCCAGCTCACCGGACGGAACGGTTGCTGGTACATGCCACATAGTGGCCGAACCTGTGGCCGTAACGGGCATCAACATCACCCCGGAAACCTACGAGCTACAGGTGGACGAGACCGCCACCCCAACGGTAAGCATCGAGCCGAGCAATGCTACGAATAAAGGGGTAAGCTGGTCTGTCGCCCCAGCCGGCCTGGCGAAGGTTACCGGCGGGAAGATTATCGCAATGAGCGCGGGGACTGCGACCCTGACTGCGACCACGGAGGATGGTGGCTTCACGGCCACTTGCACGGTAGAGATTAGCGACAAGCCAACAGGCTGGGTAGATGTAGATGGCGTTTCGCTGGACGCCACGGCCCTGGAGATGAAGGTGGGCGAGGAGAAGAGCCTCGTGGCTACCGTAGAGCCCGAGGATGCCAGCGACAAGACGGTAAGTTGGGAAAGCGACAATGAGGACGTAATCACCGTGGATACGGAGGGCAAGCTTACGGCCGTGGGTACTGGTACGGCGATTGTTACCGTGACCACGAAGCATGGTATGCAGACGGCGGAATGCACGGTGAATGTATATGCGGCAACCCCTGTGGAGAGCGTTTCGCTGGATGCGACCAGCCTGGAGCTAAAGGTAGGCGAGGAGAAGAGCCTCGTGGCTACGATAGCCCCGGAAGATGCTACCATCAAGACAGTAAGCTGGGCCAGCAGCGACGAGAGCGTGGCCACCGTGGATGCGAGCGGTAAGGTCGTTGCTGTGGCGGCCGGTACGGCGACGATTACGGTTACCACAGTAAGCGGTGCGAAGAGCGCCGACTGTACGGTAACGGTGGCTACAATAGAGGGGGAAACACCTATAGTAGACAAGAAAGGGATGCCCGTAGAGCTAGCTCAGGGCAAGCGGATTACGGTTACGCCCAACCCGGCCGGGGGCACGATTAGCGTCGAGGGCCTTGAGGCCGGTGTAGAGGTCTGCGTATATAGCGCGATGGGGCAGCTGATGATGCGCCAGGTTCTCGCTCCGGCTGGGAGGATGGACATCAGCCAGCTGGCGCCGGGCCTCTACGTGCTACGTGCCAATGGGGCGGCGGTACGCTTCGTCAAGCAGTAGGTGTAGCAACTGACTAGCGGTCTATCTAGACCACAATGCAACGCCCCGAGGTTCAGGCCTCGGGGCGTTTTTCGTCTGCTCCCCCCTTTTTCATTACCTTTGCGCCAGAATATCAACTCCCCACCCCCAAACGGAAAGCAAGAAAGAGCATGAGCAAATCCAATCTGAAGCCCCGCGTATCGATTATCATGGGTTCAACCTCCGACTTCGGTGTAATGCGTAAGGCCGCCGAGTTCCTCGACGAGCTGGAGGTTCCCTTTGAAATAAACGCCCTCTCTGCACACCGCACCCCGGAGCTGGTGGCCGAGTTTGCCCGTACGGCTGAGGAGCGTGGGGTACAGGTCATCATCGCCGCCGCCGGGGGAGCCGCCCACCTACCGGGGGTAATTGCCGCCCAGACCGTACTTCCCGTCATCGGGGTGCCCATCCGCTCTTCGAACTCTGTAGTGGGGCTGGATTCCATCCTCTCCATCCTGCAGATGCCATCGGGCATACCGGTTGCCACGGTGGCCATCGATGGTTCTACCAACGCCGCCATCCTGGCCTGCGAGATGATCGCACTGGCTGACCCGGCTATCCGGGCCAAGGTGCATGCGTACAAGAACCAGCTGGCCGAGAAGATAGAGAAGGCGAACAGGGATCTGGCCAGCGAGGAGTTCAAGTTCCGCTGCAACTAGCAAAAGGGTAAATGGCGAAGTGGCAGCTCGGGGACGACCCGAAGTGGAACGATAAGGGCCGAAAGCAGTCCGTACAGAAGAGCAAGGCGCAACGGGAGGGTAAGGGGACGAGACGGACGGAGGTCCGGGCGAAGAAGCAACTCGGCCAGCACTTCCTGAGCGATGAGACCGCAGCGCAGACCATTGTAGACCGCCTAGAGGGGCTAGGGGAAGGGTCTATAGTGGAGATAGGCCCGGGGATGGGGGTAATCACCCACGGGCTGCTGGCTCGCTTCGGGGAACGACTACACTGCCTGGAGCTGGATAGGGAGTCGGTGGACTACCTACGCGGCCGGCTACCCGAGCTTAGCCCCCGCCTGCATGAGGCGGATTGCCTGAGCTTCGACCTCAATGCCCTACCCGGAGGGGTTAGCGGCATGGCGGGCAACCTCCCCTACAACATCTCCTCGCAGATACTGTTCCAGGTGTACGACCATCGGCAGTCAGTGCAGGAGTGCGTATTCATGCTGCAGCGCGAGGTGGCCGAACGGATAGCCGCTACGCCAGGTGGACGGGAGCGTGGCATCCTGTCGGTGCTGCTGCAGGCCTACTACGACATCTCCTTCGTGCTAACGCTACCACCCGAGGCCTTCACGCCACCGCCGAAGGTGCACTCGTCGGTCATCTACATGCGACGGAATACGGTAGAACGGCTTGCGTGCGACGAGTCGCTCTTCAAGCAGGTGGTAAAGGCGAGCTTCAGCCAGCGACGGAAGACCCTTAAGAACTCGCTCTACGCCGGATTACCAGCGGTGCAGAGAAAGCCGGGCTTTGATGGTCTCCCCTACCTGGGGCAACGGGCAGAAACACTCTCCGTGGAGCAGTTCGTGGAGCTAACCAACGCTGTGAAAGGGGTTATAGGGGGCTAGGTGAAGAGGCGCTCCCTGAGCCAAACTCGTAGGAGAGGGTCACAGATGAATACCGCGCCGCTCTGCTGGTCTATGAGCTCCTTGCCCAGCAGAGCGCCCTTCACACGGCTGACGTTGGCCGATGATCCCAGGCGATAGGCCTCTATCAGTTCACGCTTTGCGAGGCCTTCGGTGTGCCCATCAAGCACCGCCTTGAGGAAGTTCAACTGGTAGCTACTCAATCCTTCTGTCTGCTTCTCGAAGAGGGGGGAGTTCTGCTCTAGCAAGCGCTGTAGGGCCGCCTCAAACTGCTCTTCGGTGGCAGTTTCCTGCGTCTGCACCCATACCAACCAGGCGAGCTGCTGAACGTAGGAGGAATGCCTATCGACCACCTCGGCGATACGGGATGCTAAGGCTGAGGGAATTGATTTCCCTGTCTTCTGAAAGCGTAGACATATGTAGTCCACCCAGTCCTGGGCTGGTATCCTCTCGAGGTGGAGGGTATCCCCGAACTTGTAGAACGGTAGATCGCTCTTCTCAAAGAGCTCATGCATCAGGTGCTTCCGGCTACCAAACAGGCAGTAGCTCGTGGACTGCTGGAGCTGCCATACGCTACGTAGGCGCTTCTGGAAGGCCATAGCATCCCTGAACTCGCCGATTTGCTGGAACTCGTCTATGCATACGACTATGCGGCAAGCCTTGCGCTGGGCTATCTTCTCTGGCAGATTGAGGACATCCTCGGCGAGTGGCTGCTCCCCCTTAAAGTCTAGGGCCAGAGTTACGTCCATGCCGCCCCCATCGCCGAGGGAGAGGCTAGGGCTAAGACGAGCGAGGAAATCCTTAGCGTGTGCGAAGTACTCCTCCAGGCGGTTGGCCGTCTGCTTGAGGACAGCCCTTGCGAACTGCCGGTAGAAGTCCTCCTCGTCGCGGCAGGAGAATATGTCGAGGTATACCACAAGCAAATCGGACGACTGGGCCTGCTCCACCGCTCGCCGGACTAGGGAAGTCTTGCCCCACCGCCTGGGGGATATGAGTATGGTGTTGATCCCGTGCCTGAAGTTGGTAAGAAGGTGGGCTGTTTCCTCCACGCGGTCTGTAAAGTTCTCCCCAGAGGCAGATGTCCCAAAGACGAAAGGTCGTGCTACTTGCATATTGCCTGGTTTTTATTGGCTGGGCAAAGGTAGCTAACAACTTTGTTAGTAACAAGCGTGTTACTAAACAATCCTTCCAGTTTATGGTAGCATGGACTCCAAATCTACGCTAAGCGCAAGGGACTGCCCCTCATCCAGAAAGCGCTGAACTACTGCGGGCATCCCCCCCACGACCACGTACAGGCGGAAGAGCTTTAGGAGCTTGCTATGAATAGTCTCATCGACCCTTTGCCTCTCCTCCCACGCCTTCCTAACAGTCTGGATGACCGCCTCGCCAAGGCCGACAGCCCAGAGGAACTCCTCAAAATCTAAAGGGTGTATCTGGCGCACAGGCATGTAGCCCACGGGGACAGAGCGAATGTCCTTGAGTAGCACCCCGAGCAGCGAGCCGCTCAGCACGTATCGGTAGCTCCCCTCGTCGACAAGGAACTTGATGGCGGTAACGACCTCGGGGCATTCCTGCCCCTCGTCGATGAAGATGAGCGTGTTGCCGGGTATAAGCTCCTGGGTGGTGAAGGCAGAAAGCCGCAGGAGAATCTCGCGGGCGCTCTTGGGGCGCTGGAAGATGGCCTTGGCCTCGGGGGCCTCCAGAAGGTTTAGCTCGATGAAGCTCCCATATTTGGCCCTGCCGAAGCGACGGATAGCATGGGTCTTGCCGGTCTACCTGGCACCGCTGATGAGGAGCGCCTTCGTATCAGAGGCTAAACACCCTTTAAGTAGCTATCTATCTTTCGTCTAAGCATTGGGCTGTCCGCTTTTCCAATGCAAAACTAGGCCCTTTTGTCCGCTTTTCCAAGGTTCTTGGGGCGTGTACAGGGCTAAATCCC
Source organism: Bacteroidota bacterium (assembly GCA_002748015.1). Taxonomy (GTDB): domain Bacteria; phylum Bacteroidota; class Bacteroidia; order Bacteroidales; family CAJPTX01; genus Bacteroides_D. The sequence continues at coordinate 24,126 of PDRH01000025.1, forward strand.
CAGCGATAGCCCCACGAAGAAGGGCACGGCGAAGGTCAGGCATACGCCGTGGTAGATGGAGACGATGGCGTACTCGGGCGAGGTGGCCCTCACTATGAATGGTAGGGTCGTATCCATGCTATTTGCCCCCGCTGCGCAGATGGGTGATACCGGGCCGAAGAACCAGGATATGGGGGTAGCGAAAATCATGGTGGCCAGCTCGCGCATGATGTTGCTCAGGAGGGCGATAGCCCCCAGAATGGTAGAGTAGCTATTGCTAATCATGACGCTCGATAGGCTATAGTACCCGAGGCCGCTCGCCACAGCGAGTACCTCCCGCACGGAGAGCTCTGGCACGAGTGGCATGACCACCATCACGCCGAGGAAGGTACCCGTAAGCGTAACCAGCGGCAGGAGTAGCATCTTCCAGCCCATCTGTCGTACGCGCAGGAGGGTGTCCGTATCGCTCCCGACGACCATCCCCACGAGGAACAGCAGGGCGTAGAGCGCCCAATCCGTTAGCTGCGGATCGAGCAACCACGCGGGCATCTCCCAGTTGGCACTCAAAAATAAGCCCCCCAGGAAGGGGAGCAGAAAGCTAGTGCTCGCCAGAAAGTTCTTCATCCAGTTCTACTATTATCCCTCCGATTTCAAGCTAGACCTCATCGTCATCCACCATGTGCGGGTCGCAGGTCCTGAGCCTCAGCACAAAGCGAGCAAAGAGCCAGGCCATCGCCCCGCTGCCGAGCATGGCCCCGATGGTAAGGATGGTGGCCGTGAGGCCGAACGCCGGTAGCCTGTCGAATAGCTCCCTATCCGCCCCGATGGAGAGACCGAGGGTAAAAAGCAGCATGTAGACCGCCCAGCTAGACACCAAGCCCGCAACCTTTATGGCCTGCCTAAAGCGGCGGAGAAGATAGCCAACCGCCATCCCACCGACCATCATGGCGATGAGTACTACCATAGGGATGAACCGTATTGACCATCCCTCACCATCACTGCAAGGGCCTGCTCCACCACAGGTCTATCGTCGGGATAGGTTACCCCACACCACTGCGCCGAAGAGGCTAAAACACGGCACGCGCCTACCCCCTGGGATATTCCAGAGTACACCGCGCTAGGGATGTAGCTCTCCCCCTTGAGCCCCGGGTCACCATCCCTAAAGAAGCTCTGCACGAAGCTATCAAGCGAGGTGAGGAAATCGGGCGTGAAGCCCCAGCAATTCATCGAGACGACAGTATCCTCTGCCAGCGACCGACCGCTATCGAGGTCAACAATCCCGTCCCCCTGGCGAACGATCTTCGTATGCTCCTCTATGCCCTGGAGTAGCCCCTCGGCATCTGACGTACACACGCCCCGAGAGACATGCCCCGCTTCCGAAAGGGTTCGCCCTAGCTCGTAGCCCACCATGCACCACTCGCCTTCTTTACGCTCCCCATTGAGATATTCGCCAAGCGCGCGGAAGGCGTCCGCCCCGTAGAAGTCATCTGCATTAATCACGGCGAAGGGCTGCGAGATGGCTTCACGGGCGCACCACACCGCATGGGCAGTTCCCCAGGGCTTTATACGCTCTGCTGATACTGAAAAGCCCTCGGGCACATCATGCAACTCCTGGTATACGAGCTTATAGTTCAGGTCCTCCGGGAAGCGCGACAGCACGTGCTCCCGGAAGTCGGCCTCTATATCGTGCCTTATGACGAAGACGAACTCATCAAAGCCATTGCGCAGGGCATCATGCACGGAGTACTCCAGTAGCACCTCGCCATTCGGGCCTACGCCCGCCATCTGCTTCAAACCGCCAAAGCGGGACCCCATGCCCGCCGCCAATACCAGTAAGCTTGCTCCCATAATTATACTGCTCTAGAGTGGTGGATAAACCGTAACGCCCCCCTACCAAACCCCACCATCCTCCCCAATTGGGAGCGCGAAGATATCTATTCCCTAGCGACTTTCCCAAATCAACTCCTCATGCGCAAACAACAGGCTATAGTACTTGTTAATAGGGTGTCTTAATTGGCAACCATAAGCTAGCCTATCATGCGATACCGAAGCCACGCTCTATCCCCCTTCCGCCAGCTCCTAGTCCTGGGAATCTTCCTCCTGGGCGCCATCAGCCTAGCCGTATTTGCCCTAATCCTACTCCGGGCTATGGGCCTCTACGGGAGCGACTCGCCCGTGGTAAACCTCCTGATTCAGGCCTTCTATACCCTATGCATCTTCCTGGTCCCCGCCCTCCTGTGGGCCTACGTCGCCCGGAAGCAGGAGTACCGCCCCTTCTCCCTGGCGCTGCCCCCCTGGCCCATTGGTACTGTTGCCCTCCTGCTCCCCCTCCTGGCCATGCCCGCCGTGGAGCTACTAACGGATATCAACCACCTCATCCCCGCCAGCGACTGGTTGACCAGCCTAGAGGCCCGCGTAGAGCAATCTACCCTCAAGATGCTCTACATAGAGTCCCCGCAACGCTTCATACTCAACATCTGCGTTGTAGCACTTATCCCGGCCATCGCCGAGGAGTTCTTTTTCCGGGGCGCCCTGCAGCATATTCTAGTCCGCTTTATCCGTAGACCACACTACGCCATCTGGCTCACAGCGATAATCTTCGCCCTGGTGCACATGCAGCTCCTGAGCCTCCTGCCCCGCATACTACTGGGAGCGGTGCTCGGCTACATCTACTACTACTCGCAGACGCTCGTTTCATCCATAGCCTACCATTTTGCGAATAACCTGCTCGCCGTAGTAGCCTATTTCTACGCTGCGAAGAACGGGATAGCACCAGAAAGGCTACAGGAGATGTCGATACACTGGATACTCGGACTGGTATCCCTCGCCGCTATTCTTGGCGCGATGTACCTGGTGCGAAAGGTTGCTCGCAGACGGTAGCATAGAGCCATCCCGCAGCAAGCTACCTAGGCAAAGTCTACCAAGCAAGTTTGCATTCTAAGTTAGCCCCATCGCTCTCAAATGGGCTGATCTTAGACCGCTTGCATGCGGGTAAACCAGTAAATATTCTCTAGATTGACAATATCTAGCCAGTAAGCCACGGCGCAAGACATTTGCCAGGCCCACCTCCTTCGCCCGCAGTGCAAATAAGGAGGAGATATGCAGCTATCCAACCAAACTATCCAGTAGACGTCAGAGCAGCACCTTGCCCGCACACAGCCGATTCCCTACGCACCGATAGCCTTTGAACTGTTAGAGGGTGCTGTCCTCTACACGCACGATGGTCGGCGCTTCATTGACTTTCTGTCGAGTGCCTGCTCGGCCAACCTGCGGCATGGCAACTGCCAAATAGCAGAGGCTGTGGGCGCGCAGATGGGGCAACTTGCCCAGGATGCTGTCGCCTACTTTAATACGGCACCCGCCGTACTGCTGGCCGAAAGACTCTGCAACCTAGCCCTGGTGGCGAAGAGAACAAGGCCCTCCTGGGCAACTCGGGGGCAGCTGCAATCGACGGTGCGGCGAATCTGGCCAGGGGGTACACCGGGCTGGGCAAAATTATCTCCATGGTGGGGGCATACGACGGTAGCACCTTCAGCGCAGTCCCCCTCTCAGCCCGAAGCCTCAACATACGAAGACGAATAGGAGCACTCATCCCTGAGGTATTTCACTCCACCTACCCGGATAGGCGCATAGCTGGGAAAGCTGCATCGCCGAGATGAAGCATGCCCTTGCCATGTACCTCGACCCGAAGGAGTTCACCACCATAGCGATAAAGCCAATCGCCGGAGACCAGGGGTTAGTTCCCCCCAAGTAGAGTGGGTCAGGGCGCTTCGCAAAATCGGTGACGAGCATGGCATCCTGCTCATAAGCGACGAGAGCCAGATGGCACTCTGCCGAACGGGCTACAGGTTCGCCATGGAACGCTTCGGCGTGGAGGCCGACCTCTACGTACTGGGCTAATCGGTAGGCGGTGAACTTACCCTTGGGGTCATCCTGGGCAGAAGGGAAATCTTGGATAGCCTTGCTACGCCTGCACACGTGTTCACCCTATCCGCCTGCGCTTCAGTATGCGTAGCAACCCTGAAGAACCTAGAAATCCTCCAGCGCATAGACTGCAACAGGCTCTCGCGGAAAAAGGGGGGAATACCCCAAGAAGGGCTTAATGCGTCTACGTGAGCAACTCGACTTTACGGACGACGTACGCAGCTACAGGCTTTGCATAGGGGGTGATACCATCAACCCGACTAACGACGCTAGACCCGATAGGCACTGCGAAAATCTGCTATACCTGCCTCCAACGAGGGGTGCTACTCATCTTCCTCAACGGCTCTACCCTACGAGTACCCCCCCCTGGTGGTAGAGTTTGCGGAGATGGACGAAGCCCTGGGGGCGATAGGGGGGCTATGGCCGACCTTGCAGGGGGGAGAATTGGCAACGAGGTGCTAGAGGAGATGCAGGTTGGGTGATCCGAGCAGGAGCAACCCTGCGCCACGTACAAGAAAAGAGAATTACAACAAAGCAACCGCAGGTGAATCGCCTACCTAGGGAAAGGTTGCAAATCTAGTCAGCCAAGCCCGCTAGATCATGCAGCTCACCCCGACGCTAAGCACCGGTTTGGCCAGTATAATGAGGAAGGTAGGTGATATCTCGACGTTTATCCCCCAGTGCTCATTGAACATGTAACGGAAGCCACCGTAGAGATCCCCAGTCGGGAAGATGCCGCTATCCCAGAGGTCATTGGGCCAGAAGAGCATCGCTCCCAAGACCAGGCCACAATACACCGTTGCCTTCCGAGCCACCTCACCATGTAGGGAAAGCCTGACACCAAGGCTGCCGAAGAGGGGATTAACGCCAAGGTAGGGGCCAAGGCCAAACGTCCAGTTCTTCTTGCGTCCAAAGGCTACAACCCCGCAGTCGTAGCTCAGGGCCACCTGACCCGTAAGGAACTTAAGCCCTATATTCGCACCGAGCAAATGGCTACCCTTCCCGAAGTGGCCATCGCCCATCGCCATGCCCGGAGCTACTTGCGCCTGGGGGATGGTCTCCTCCTCCTTCGTGGCGGGAATCGCCTTTGCCTTCCCACGGGCTGCAGGAGCACCAGCCTCCTTCACCGTACGATGAGGGGCAGCCTTCCGCCGGGCCGCCTGGGCGGTGGGCGACACCACCAGCAAGACCAAGCTACAGATAAGAGCCTTCAGGAGCTTATTCATAACCATACCCTTTCATTCAGCTTCATTTCGCAGAGTAATCCACCCCAAAGATGGCGAAATTCCCCCAGAAGAGCAAGACGCAGCATGCGAACGTTCATAGCCCTCCAGATACGCTAGTGCTATTGCGCGGCAACGATCCGTCGGCATAGCGGCTCGCCGCATGCCTAAACAGCCAAACGGCGCCATGCTTTCACACAAAAAATGCCAGGCTTATGCCTGGCATTTCATCCTTGGGAAATCCTCAAGGACTATCCGGTATGACATACACCCTTTCGAGCGTCCAAACGGTCTCGTAGTCGTCCTGCCAACCGCTATAAGTATCCATACCGCTAGCCCTATCGGCCACCTGCCGGGCCTGATAGTCATTGACCAAGAGCAAATACTCAGCGCTACGCTCTATCCGCCCCATCGCCACCCAAACATCTCTATTGCCCTGGTCAGCCGCTCGTAGCATCAGCACATTGCGCTCTATCTTGGCTTTCTCCTCATGCACCACCCAACCGAGCGCCATGTACGAATGCTCACGGAGGTAACCATCCCTGAACTCAAGGTAGGGCACATGCGGTATATGCTCTGCGGGCGAAGCGCTCGTCCGCACGTGGCTCACCACCCGCCAGTAGCCCGACAGCTCCGACAGGTCGGTTGACCAACCATCCCCCGACTTCTGACACCCCGAGAGACCTACCGAAAGTAGCCCCAGAAGGGCCAGAGACACATACCGCGCTACACCGCTCATACCATACAATCAGCTAGTTCAATAGCTTGCTGGGAATCTCGTCCACCTTCTCAAGCTCCCAAACCTGCTCGAAGTCCTTACCGGCCTCCTGGGCCGCTTCCTCCGACTCCTGACTACCCTCTAGCCCATTGGCCTTCCGGGCCACAGCCCGCGCATGCGCATCCACCGTCAGCTTACGCTTACCCACACCCGCACGCTCCACGCTCCCGAGGGGCATCCACGGCGAGAGCTTACCGAGCTTCTCTGAGCGATAGAGTAGCACCCCGTCCTTCACGTCGGCATCAAAGGTGGGCTTCGCCCAGGCTACCCCCATGGTATGGTACATGGTCATCGTCTCATCATCCAGCACGATGTACTTCACCGTGCTGGCATCAACACTCCCTATAGGACTAGTCCGCGTGCACTTCTTCACCTCCCACTTGCCCTGCATCTTTGCCAGGGTTATCGCCTTCTCCACCTCGTCCTTATCGCAGGCCGTAAAGCCCAACACCAGCAGGCTCAGGGCCACTAGCGAAAGACCCCTTACTATTCTCTTCATCCTTATTCTCCTCACCAATTTAAACGGTAAAAAACGGGGCTACCGAAGCAGCCCCGCCAATCCTACTCCTCCTCCGACTCAGCCTTCTTCTCCGGCTTCTCGGGTATGGTAGCTTTCACAAGGTAGAACTTCGTGTTCACGAAGAAATCGAGCAGGCCCTGACCAGCCTCCTTGTATTCATTCCCCTCCGTCTCCTTCGTTATACCATTCTTCTGCGAAACCTTCTCCAGCACCTTCGAGTCCACCGTAACCAACAGCTTCTCCCCCTCTACGGCCACGTGGCCCAGCGCCACCCAGGGAGCCTTATCCGTATTCAGCTTGTAGAATACCATGTCGCCATCTATCTCTATCGTGGCGTTTGCAATGCTCCACACACCCATCATCGAAGGCCGGTACAGCATGAGCTTATTGCCATCGATCTTGTAGTAATCGTAGAGCTCGTAGTTCTTGAGGGTTTCCATCTTGCTGCCCTCCGGTAGCATCTTCTGCCACTCGCCCTGTATCTCGCTCTCGCTAATGGTCGCCCCATCATCATCCTTCGAGCAGCTCGCAAACCCAACCAGCAGCACTCCCGCCACCAGCAGCATCATCCATTTATTCAATCCCTTCATAGTATGTCCTTTCTTTCTTTTGTTAGACACTTACCCTATGCGCACTTCGCGCTATCATCATCCATAATCCGCAGGCGCATTCTGACCTTCTGGCGGTCAATGGAGGCCTGCCCCTCCAGCCTTCGTAGCACCTGCGCCGTGAGGTAGACCTCAAGCCCCCCCTGCCGCCCAATGCGCTCCCACTCCTCGCGCTCGCCGCTCCAGAAGCGGGAATGCACATCCCTCCCCTCCATCCAGGCGTAGGGGAGATCTATCCCCAGCGTCAGCGCCAGCAGCTCCAGCCCCACGTAGCTCCGCCGCCCAGCCCCATGCCGCCAGAGTTCCAGCGTGTCGAGGTGCGGGAGTGCCCAGGGCTTCATCCCCGCAATATTCATCACGGGGGGAATTGCAAGGCCATTGGCCACCAAGCGCTTGGCGAGGTAGGGAAAATCGAAGGACTTACCGTTGTGCGAGCAGATGCGCAACCCGCTCTTCGCCTTGCTAAGGCTATCTACCACCCGGAGAAACTCCCCGAGAATCGCCACCTCATCCCCCACCCAAGAGCTAATGCGGAACTCCTCCTGCACCCCATCCCCAAGATGGTAGCCAAGCGACATACCCACTATTCGTCCAAACTCGGCGTAGAGCGCAGAGCGGTCATAGGCAACCTCCTCCTCCCGCCAGGCATTCCAATCGCCCCAAAGGCGCTGGTAGTCCAGGGAGGCCTCCTCCAGCGACCTATGGCGGCCAGCCGTTGCAAGCTCTAGGTAGAGTACATCTCTCAAGGTATTATCATCTTTAGGGTATGAGCTACCTACAGCTAGGGGGCCAAGCGCTCAAGCTGCCACTCGCCATTGAAGAGCGTATACTGCAACCTATCGTGGAGGCGGCTCGGACGCCCCTGCCAGAACTCCACCACCTCGGGGGCCAGGCAGTAGCCCCCCCAGTTCGTCGGGCGCGGAATCTCCTGGCCGTTGTACTCCTCCTGGAAGTCCGACTGCAGGGTATCGAGGTACTTACGGCTTGGTATCACCTGGCTCTGCGGACTCGCCCACGCCCCCAGGCGGCTCTGCGGATCGCGCTGTGCAAAGTACCTATCATTCTGGGCATCATCCAGACGCTGCGCCTGCCCCTCAACGCGCACCTGCCGCTCCAGCGCGGGCCAGTAGAACACCGCCGAAGCGTAGGGATTCTGCAGCAGCTGACCGCCCTTCTTGCTCTCGTAGTTCGTGAAGAAGTACAGCCCCCGGGCGTCCAGGCGCTTAATCAGCACGATACGCGCGCTGACCCGACCCTGAAAGGTACTCGTGGACAGGCACATAGCCGTCGGAGAAACCTCCGGTAGGGCGATCGCCTTGCGCAGCCAATCGGACAGCTGCTCCAGAGGATGGGCCTTCACCTCACCCTCCGATAGCGAACCGCTACCGAACTCTACCGGAACACTCGTGTAGTCTTCACCCCGCATGGCAACACCTCCCGTAACATTACTAAGATAAACAGTGCGAAGGTAAAAAATAATCCCTAAAGTATCAAATCCTAAAGTGGCTTATGATGTCCTTAAGACGCTCGCCAGAGGCGGTCAGCTCCTGGCTGGTGGACGCTAGCTCCTGGCTGGTGGACGCATTCTGCTGCGAGATACTATTGAGCTGGACAATGGCGCTATTCACCTGCTCCACCCCGCTCTTCTGCTCCGTGCTGGCCGCCCGGATCTCGCTCACCAGCGCCGACGTCCGTTCTATCTCTGGGACGATCGCCTCCAGGCTGCGACCAGCATCCATCGAGAGCGAGGTCGTGCGCGCCGAAAGCTCCAGAATCTCCACGGCGGCCTCCTGGCTACGCTCGGCCAGCTTACGAACCTCCGCCGCCACCACCGCAAAACCACGACCATGCTCACCAGCCCGCGCCGCCTCCACCGCCGCGTTCAACGCCAGAATATTCGTCTGCGCGGCAATCTCGCTGATGATGGCAATCTTCTCGTTAATCAGCCGCGTCGAATCCACCGCCCCCACCGCCTGCGAACTGACCAAACGTACCTCCTGGGTCGCACGATCAGACTTGGCCTCGGTCACCCGCGCATTCTCCTCATTCTGCTCCACGTTGGCCACAATCTCCCCCATCGTCGAGCCAATCTGCTCGGCCGACACCGCCTGCTGCCGCGCCCCCGCAGACATCTGCAGCGAGGTGCTATTCATCCGCAGACTCGCCTCCAGCAGGCTGTCCGCATTGCCGCTTATCTCGTTGACGATGCCCCGCAGCTGCTCCACCATAGTCCCCAGGGAAGCCGACAGGAGGCCTATCTCATCCTCCCGCTCTATCCTAACATCCACCTCGCCGTCCAGCCGCCCTTCAGCCACCAGCCGCAGTGCCCCCGACACCCGCCGTAGCGGCACCGAAATCCGCCGAGAAGCGTACCACACCAGGAACAATGTCGCCAAGAAAATCGCCAATCCAAAGCCTACCATCAGCAGCCGAGCCTCATTGATACGCCCGGTGAACTCATCCACCGGCGCCTGTAGCCCTAGCCCCCAGCCCGTCAGCGGCATATTCGCATAGCCCGTCCCGAAGTCCCGACCATCCCACTTGAACACGCTATAGCCTTCAGCCCCCGGCTCCAGCATCATACGCTCCACCGCGGCCACCTTACGGAACACCGGATCGGTCTTCGCCACCTCCGCCGAATTCCAACGCTCCGTCACAAAATGATAATCCGCCTCCAGGCTCTCCGCTATAACATTCCCCGACCGACCAATGATGAAGCTATGCCCTGTTTTCCCCGCCCCTATATCTGCAATCTTCTCGCTGAGCCAATGGGCATCCACGCACACATTAATCGCCCCGACTATCACCCCGTCCTGCTTCAGCGGCGCGCTGAAGGCCACTATCAAATTCTCCGTCAGGACATCATCGAAGGGCTCCGAGGCCAGCCGCTCACCCGCCATGGCCACCTTCCACCACTCCTGGTGCGCACAGGGAAACGTTCCCCCATCATGCAGGTATCCATTCCCCTCCGTATCGGCCAGGCTGATATATACCAGCCTGTCCGACTGGTAGATCGCATACAGACGGTCTATCCGCTCACCCCAGCTCAGGCTATCGTTGTACAGGAACGGCATGTTGCTCATACCCTCAATCACCTCGAAAAGCCCCAGCACCCGCACCTCCACCAGCTTCGCCGCAATCGCCGCCTTATCCGACAGCTCATTGCGCACCTGCTCGTGCACCGAAACGCGCGCCGAGCGAACCGCCAGCGAAGTCATCACAATCAGCGAAAGCGAGAGTAGACCACCGAACACCAGCATCAACCGTAGCCCCACGGACCGTATTGACAGCCCCCTTCTTCGTAGCTCCATCAGCAAGAACTTTATTGTACCCCTATTCGGCTTATCGCTACTCGCTACTCTAGGCATGCGGCAAGCCGCTATGCCTACGGGCTGCTTACGAGCCACTGCGCCAAACAGGAGCATTTGTATCGAATGGGTAGCCCGTAGCGGCCGCCAGCTCGCCGCACCGCAATAAACCGAATTGGGGGGTGTTTTAGCACTCCGTGTCTACAAATATACAAAATCCTAGACATGGCCAGCAAGCCAGCCCCGGCAGTACCACCCCAAAAAGGGGCAAATCCACACCGCCCACCCCACCCAGCAACCCGCTGACAGCCGCCTACCCCCCATTCACCAAAGAACCCCCTGCAATCGTCAAATCGCAGGGGGTTGCCGCATACCAAGGCCCACCAAAGGGCAGCTATCGGGGGCTACCTGCGCTTCTTCCCGCTACGAGACGAGGGCTTCTTCGCCCCCTTCTTACGCTTCGCCCCCTTGCTGGATGAACGTTTGCCCTCCGAACGGTGCGAGACCTTCGCTGGCTGGCTCAGGTCCACCGGC
>PDRH01000059.1 GCA_002748015.1 Bacteroidota bacterium
CGCCCGCGCCGATGGTACTACGGCCTGGCCCGTGGGAGAGTAGGTCGCCGCCCCACTCCTGTCCCCCCGACCCGCAAGGGCCGGGGGGACTTTTTTGTGCATGGGGGGGCCGCTGCCCGGGAAGCTCCCGGCATGCGTTGAGCCACGCCAGCCACCCGGTGCGTAGCTGCCCCCGGCTTCGCCCTCCTGTACGGGATAAGAGGTCGGTACTCAAGCCTGCAGCTACAGAGCAGGTTCTTTCTTTTGGCAATGTGAGGGGGGCTTGGAAGAGTACTACCCCTAGGGTGGTTTCGTTGAGTAGCAGTTTGCTACTGCAGTATCTTTGCCTATATGGAATGTAGGTGTACCAGCTAGTGCTTAATCGCTTGTTCCTCTTTTGTCGTCTCTAGACATCAAGGCCTATTCCCTTCGGCATTCATCTTACCCTCTAGCTATAGCTTCCTCAATTAGTTGCAAAAGAAGGTCTTCCATTGTCCATCCATGTGCCGCGACTTGCTGCGGTAGTATGCTTTCAGAGGTCATGCCGGGTACAGTATTAATCTCAAGGAAATAGGGGGTATCATCCTGTATGATATAATCAGCGCGGGCAATACCTTTAAGGTTGAGTCGGTGGTAGATGGCTTTCGTATAGTTTGCAATTTGCTCAGCCGTGTTGGCAGCTATTGGTGCCGGGGTTATTTCCTGCGTACTGCCGTCGTATTTGCTTTGATAGTCAAAGAACTCCGCTGGAGCGATTAGCTGCGTAATTGGGAAGACTGTATCTTTCCCATTTAGTTGTACCATCCCACAGGAGACTTCTATGCCTTCCAGGGCACGTTCGATGATAATGCTGTTGGCGTTTGCCAGGGCTTGGTTTACTGCGGGGAGCAGCTGGTCTTTCGCTTTGACCTTTTGGACTCCTACGCTGCTACCATTGTCGTTGGGTTTTACAAATAGCGGGTAGCCGAGCTTTTCGTCTATAGCCTGTGCGTCTATCTTTGATAAGCAGTCGGTCTCGATGGATGGCGCCATGGGAACTATCCCCTGCAGGAATTGCTTACAGGCCCCCTTGTGAAACGACAGGCTCTGGGCGAGGACATCGCCAGTTGTGAATGGTATGCCCTGCATCTGGAGGTAGCCTTGAAGGACTCCATTCTCCCCTGGGTCACCATGAATGGCTATCATGGCTGCGCAGAAATCGATGCGGCCATCAGCCAGTGGCAACGTGAAGCTTGATGCGTCGAACTGGTATTGTCTCCCCGTTCCATCTGTGTACGTCCACTGGAATCCCCTTATATCTATGATGTACGGGTTATATCCTGCTTGCGCTAGCCATTCCTCAACTTGTTTAGCAGATGCTAGCGATATGGGGCGTTCGCCCGAGAGGCCACCGGTCAAAATGGCTATTGCCTTACCATCCTTCTCTTTCATACGTATGTTTCCTATAGCTTACTTGTGTCTCACTGCGTACATGAATATGCAAAGCTACTATTTTTCTATCTGTTGTTGCGTGCATGTTATGCGTCTGTGGCTTTAGCCGGTGTATAGGCTCTGTATAAATAGCAACCTCGGTGTGGTATATTTTTGATTAGTAGAGCGGTACATTCCACTAAAATTCCAGCGCATGGCTTTTCTTCGTCTAGCAAGGTGAAATCCATGCCAATGGGTGTTTTGCGATGCGGTATGTTCGGATATTTTCGCTACATTTGCAAATTAGTAATGGAAGCGTATTGCATGGGTCGTATTCAAAGCGTGTGGTTCTTCACATTTTTGGCTTGCGTATTGGGCGGTCTCCTCTTTGGGTTGCTCTATTACTACATGTCGTATGCTCCGTTGAGGGGTGGCCTGTTTAGGACGCTTTTGCTCCCAGTAGCCATGGGGGGGTGCGTAGGTGGGCTGATGGGCCATGCTGCGGCAAGCCGCTGGTTCGGGAGAGGGGGGCGTAGTAAGGACTAGTCCTTTTGGCGATTAAGCTTACTGCGATGGTGTTTGTGTTTGTATGTGGGTAAACTAGATGTAAGGTGAGAGGCTATATAAGGTTCGTGCGCATATTCATTGTGGTAGGGCTGCTTTCGCTCTACGCAGCTTCGGTGCATGCGCAGCTAATCCTCGAGCAGCAACCCTATCAGCAGCCGATGCTGCTGAATGCATCGCTTGTAGGTAGTGGTAATACTATGCGAGTTGGGATGGGCTATAAGAACCAGTGGATGAACCTATCCTCGCCCTACAACACGTTTGATTTGACCTACGACATGCACTTTGGTCTCTACCAGAACCATAACATCGGCGTGGCGATTTCCAACGACGTGCAGGGGCCTATGGTCTTGCAGCATATCGGGCTGAACGTCTACTACGCCTACATGCTGGATGTTACCTACAACTTCCGTCTACGAATGGGGGTGGGAGCTGGGGGGATAATGAAGGTTACGGATTACAATAAGCTGACGTACCCAGATATGCTCGAGGAGCATCATTCCAGTATTACTTACAAGAATAAGGCTCACTTCGCTCCGGATGTTTCGCTTGGAATCGCGGGCGACATTAACTCGTGGTATTTTGGCATTGCGATTAATCACCTGGTAGAACCCTCCTTCGATACTCGTGAGGGGAAGTTCCTGCGCTATCCTCGTAAGTATAGCCTCCATCTGCGCAAGGATTTCAATGTGTATCAGATCTATCGCTTCAAGCCTCCGTTGTATCTGAGCCCGGACATAATGCTGAGCTATTGGGATAAATCGCTAGAGCTCAATGTTGGTTTTACGGTAGAGTATAGGGGGATAAAGGCAAACCTCCGTGCAAGGGAGGGGTTGCTGTATTCTTCACATCAGTTTAGCGTAGGGGTAGGATGGCAGGGACGGATTTTTGGTGTTATGTATTCCTACGGCATGGGAATTATGCCTGAGGGCTTCTACGGCCTTTCAGCGAGCGTACATGAACTGTCGATGAATTTCAATATACCGCACAAGCGGTTTAGCCACCTAGGGCGTTCGTACGGTAGGCGTGGTCGTCGGAAGCGTTATGCCCGGTATTCTCGTAAGCGAAGCGGTGCGGCTAGGAGCAAAAGGTACACTAAAGCTAAGGGTTGGTAGAAAGAAAAAAGCCGTTGGTCAAAAACAAAAAGGAAATTCTTCCGTATAACTATGAGAGGGGCTTGTAGTTGCCTACGGAAATAGGTAAAGATAAATAGAGAGAGTATGAAGGTAAGGAATTTGTTGTCGGTACTGGTCGTTGCTAGTGTTGCGGTTCTTTTCCTCGGTTCGTGTAAGAATCGTGATGGGACGGTGTCGCAGACCACAGGATGGAAGTACAATGATAAGGATTACGGAGGCTTCATGGTGGTTGAAGGTTACCATCAGGAAACCGCTCCCGGGCTAGTATTCATAGAGGGCGGTACTTTTATCATGGGGCGTACCGAGCAGGATGTGATGCATGATTGGAATGCATCTCCACGGCGAGTTACCGTTTCTTCCTACTACATCGATGAGACGGAGACCTCGAATGTGGGCTATCGTGAGTATCTATACTGGCTACGGCGCGTGCTGGTCTCCTTCCGTCAGGTCTATGTTGATGCTCTGCCTGATACGCTAGTTTGGCGTTCACCCTTGGGCTACAATGAGCCTTTTGTAGAGAACTATTTCCGCCATCCGGCTTATAACAACTACCCGGTAGTCGGGGTGTCCTGGAGGCAGGTGGTTGACTTTGCGCAGTGGCGTTCCAATCGTGTGAATGAGCTGATGCTCCACAAGAAGGGGATTTTGAAGATGGATGTAGAGGGGCAGCACGATAAGGAGAACTTCGACACGGATGCTTACCTACTGGGGCAGTATAATCTCGGTGAGCATAAGGGGCTTCCCAACCTAAAGCCTGGGGCGGATGGAGAGCAGAGCCGACATGTTACCCTTGAGGATGGCATCATGTACCCCAAATACCGTTTGCCAACCGAGGCTGAGTGGGAGTTTGCGGCCTATGGTCTACTGGGGAACACGGTGGAGGAAACTGTGGCTGAACGTAAGGTCTACCCTTGGAATGGCCACAATGTTCGAAATAGCGACACCAAGGATATCGGCCAGTTCATGGGCAACTTTGTGCGTGGTAAGGGGGACTTCATGGGTACGGCTGGTGACCTGAATGACCGCGGTGATATTACTCGTCCGGTTGATAGCTATTGGCCCAATGACTACGGGCTCTACTGCATGGCGGGTAATGTGAATGAGTGGGTGTTGGATGTGTACCGTCCGCTCTCCTTTGAGGATGTTGATGAGTTCCGCCCCTTCCGTGGGAACATCTTCCAGACCTACGTAATGGACGAGAACTCAGACCCCAATGGAGGCCCCGTGGTTGCGGGTAAGGATAGTCTAGGCCGTATACGTCGTCGCAATATTACTGATGAAGAGGCAGCTGGGCGTCCCAATTATGATAGGGCGTACAATATCAACTACAAGGATGGCGACATCGAATCGACCATACAGTATCGTGACCCAGGAAATATCACGGAGGAGGAGTCTACTGGCAACATGTACTACCAGGGTATTGATAAGGGGAACGAAAAGAATGTAGGTATGGTAACCCTGATTAATGACCACTCCCGTGTATACAAGGGCGGAGGCTGGAAGGATCGTGCTTACTGGCTTAGCCCGGGTGCACGTCGTTTCCTGGATGAGGATCAGTCAGCTTCCGACATTGGTTTCCGTCTTGCGATGGATGCCGTGGGTGAGCAGGCTGAGGTGGATAGGCAGTAGCCATATTAAGTGCTTGTAGAACCAAGAAGGGCGTTGCATGCATGCAACGCCCTTCTTGGTTCTACCGATTAGTTGCTTTTTGTACCTTTGTCTTGTCATAGTAGCTCTTCCGCTTTTCGTGTTGGATATAAACGTAGTATTTATGGCAGAACACCCTTTTCAGGCCTTTGATAATGAGCTAATAAAGAACATCTATAGCTACTTCTCCCCAGAGGCCGGTGTGTGTATAGATAGTCGGAGTGTAGTTGAGGGGGCTGTTTTTTTTGGTATACCAGGGCAACGGATTGATGGTGGCAAGTTTGCCCTTGAAGCGCTTAATGCTGGTGCTAGATTAGCAGTTATTGCTCAGGACTGTAGGCATGAGATGGAAAGCCCGCAAATAATCCGAGTGGCTAACCCGCTCCTCCTGCTACAGGCCTTGGCGGCATACCATCGTAGCCAGCTGTCTATGCCTGTAGTAGCTATAACTGGGTCTAATGGGAAAACAACTACTCGCTCGCTTATCCAGGCGGCTCTGGCAGCAAGGTACATAGTCGGTGGTACGTTTGGTAACTACAACAACGAGTTGGGGCTTCCTCTCTCTCTCCTTAATGCCCCGACTGACGCTGAGGTCTTGGTGCTGGAGATGGGAGCGAGCCATCCGGGAGATATTGCTCTCCTCTGCGCAATAGCACATCCTACGCATGGTCTCATAACAAATGTTGGTGAGGCGCATCTAGAGGGGTTTGGTGGTATTGAGGGGGTAGCAAAGGCTAAGGGCGAACTATTTGATTACCTTCATGCTACTGGAGGGACCGGCTTTGTAAATGCGGATGATCCCCATGTTCAAGCGCAGGCAGAGCGGGTACACCTCGGATGTAGTGCTTCACCGTACTCCAGAGCAATGTACCAGGCCGAGGTGCAGGTAGCTCCAAGCGGACGACTTGCCGTGAGCTTTTCGTGGGGAGAAAAGCGGCATGCTCTGCAGCTAAACCTAATAGGCGAGTATAATGTGCAGAATATTATTGCCGCTATGCACGTTGCTCTGTACTTCAATGTGGACATTCCGAAGGCCATTGCCGCACTTGAGAACTATAAGCCGGTGGGTAATCGCTCTAACCTTTTGGAAGGTAGGGGAAATCAGATTGTTGCCGATTGCTATAATGCTAATCCTAGCAGCATGCGCGTTGCTATTCAGAACTTTCTTAGGTTAGCCAAGGATGAGCCAAAGCTTTTTATCCTCGGTGCAATGAATGAGCTTGGGGAGGAGAGTGAAGCTGCGCATGAAGGGATACTTGCGATGCTTCAGGAAGTTGAGAATGCCCGCATGATGTACGTTGGGGAAGCCTGGAATGCTGGGCGATACCCAGGCTTTTGGTTTCTCACGACTGAGCATGCCCGTGCCTTTCTGGTTAATGAGATACCGAGCAATACGTGGATACTTATTAAGGGTTCGCGCTCGTACGAGCTGGAAACGCTTTTAGATGTGCTAACAGGGGATGAGTAGCCTGACCTCTTTTCATCTGATCGCTGACGGTGGATCGACTAGCGTAAAGTGGGCGCTAGTTGATGCTCAAAGCGAAGCGATACGCCAATTCCGTAGCCTTCCGCTCAATCCAATCCTTCATTCGCATCAGCATCTTGAGGAGCGTCTCAGTTCGCTGGTGGCTGATCACATCGTGCAGCCTAGCTACGTGCGCAGTATCCGTTTTTATGGGGCTGCCTGTGGGCCTGATCAGGGGCAGGAGGCTTTACGTACCCTTTTTCAGCGCTATTTCCCCAATGCAAGTATAGTGGTAGACTCTGACCTAATGGCGGCCGCTGTGGCTTCGTATTCTTCTGGGGAGGGGGTTGTGGGCATATTGGGCACGGGTAGCAATGCGGCCTACTACGCCGGTGGCCAGCTGGAGTATCTCCGCCCCTCCCTCGGCTTTATACTAGGCGATGAGGGAAGCGGAGCGGCCATTGGCAAACGGGTTATTCGCGACTGGCTCTACGATCAGCTTGATGCCTCCACAGTTGAAGTACTCCACCGCTTTCACGGTAAGCAGCTCGGCATCATACGTAGTGCGGAAGGTCTATATAATTCATTGCCGATTGTCTCTAGGGTGTACGGGGGTAGCGATCCTAGTGCCTTCTTGGCTTCCTTCGCCAAGACAGCGACAGAGCATCGAGACTTGCCCTACTTTGCTACCTTGTTGCAAGAGGTGATGCTTGATTTTGTTCGCTACCTAGCATACCCACAGTCCAAGGGGCGGTCTGCAAGCCTCCGTCTTGTAGGTTCGCTGGCTGAGCGTTGTCCGAATGAGCTAAGCCGTGCATGCAGAGAGTACGGCTTAGTCTACGAGGGGGCCATTGCCAATCCGATAGACGAGATGATCGCCCAGCGACTGTGGAATGAGTAAATTCCGTAATCCCTGGCCAAGCCGCACTCTAGCCAAGTCACCTGATGCTCGGCGGGGGGCGTGGCCTGCGCTTTCTATGGAGCCCCCATCATCCTGTCCGTACGGGCAGGTCCATAGCACTACACCTTTTTAGTCCATATGCGCCAATCGGATCTCTTCACAGTTCTTTTAGCCAGTTCTGGATTAAGCGTACGCCATCGTGCGTCATGTACGACTCCGGGTGGAATTGTACTCCCCAGATGGGTAGCTCCTTATGAGTTAGGGAGAGGATCCTCTCCTCTTCGTCCTCGCTGCTAACCCGAAGGCAGCCGGGGAGTCCATTCCTGTCAACGCTCCATGAGTGGTATCGTCCCACGAGCGTAGGGCTAGCTATCCCCTCCCACATCCCAGCCGTTTCCAGGATATGGCATCTGCTTCTTATCCCATGTAGCGGGTGTTCGAGTTG
>PDRH01000060.1 GCA_002748015.1 Bacteroidota bacterium
AAGGGGTACCGTCCTTTCTTTTTCTTTTTGTACTTTTGCGGCCTAGAAATCATACCCATCCTACTAATGCTAAAGGTAGTAGAGTTCTTGTAAATAGCGGGTTAACCCCCGGTAGAGTAGTAATTAAAGTAGAGAGCCTAGTGAAGATATCGAAACTCCTTATCGCGCAACCCGAGCCAACGCACAAGCATAATGTATTTCAGCGTGTAGCTGAGAAAACGGGTGTCGAGATGACGTTCCAGCCCTTCATCAAGGTTGAGGGGGTGTCCACCTATGATTTTAGGAAGCAGAAGATTGACTACGCCAAGTTCCCCTGCGTGATTCTCACCTCGCGGACGGCCATCGACCACTACTTTCGTCTCGCCGAGGAGATTCGCTACACCGTGCCGGAGACCACCCGCTACTTCTGCCTCTCGGAGCAAATCGCCCTCTATCTGCAGAAGTACATCGTGTATCGGAAGCGGAAGATAGTTTTTGCAGAGGATGGACAGCTCGATACGCTCATCAACATGATGGGGCGCTACAAGAGCGAGCGCTTCCTAATTCCGCTCTCTGAGCAGCATAAGCCCGAGGTGCCTCGGGAGCTACGGCGGGCCGGGATAAAGGCCACCAAGTGCATCATGTTCCGCACGCAGAGCCAGCCCCTGGACTCCATTGCAATAGAGGACTACGATATGCTGGTGTTCTATAGCCCCCACGACATTAAGTCGCTTCAGGAGAACTTCCCGGAGTACGAGCAGTCCAATCAGGCCATAGCGGCCTGGGGCAAGAAGACCCATACGGCGGCCAAGAGCGCCGGGCTGGAGCTGCAGATAGCGATGCCGACCACCAAATGCCGCTCCATGACGGAGGCGCTGGAGGCCTACATCGTGGAGAATAACGTCTAGACCATGCACCAGCCGAGCCCGAAGCATCCGAACCGTTTTCCCCGGAGCGAGCGCCTACGGCTGAAGAAGGAGATAGATGCAACCTTCAAGGTAGGGCAGAAGGCCTTCTGCTTCCCCTACCGGGCGGTTTTCCGGATAGCCCAGGGGGAGGGAGTAGAGGTCGGGGTACGGGTGGCAATGGTGGCGCCCAAGCGTCTCTGGAAGCATGCTGTAGACCGTAACTACCAGAAGCGCCGGTTGCGTGAACTCTATCGCACGCAGGCGGGGGCGCTTAGGCAGCTCGCCCAGGAGCATGAGTTGGGGGTCAGCATCATGCTCATCTGCGTGAGTCGGGATGAGGTTCCCCTGGAGAAGGCGACCCGTTCAGTCTTCCTCCTTCTGCGCGATGTGGAGAGGGCGTGCCTGCGACGGGTGGACAGAGCGGAGAAGGGGCGGAAGGTGGATGGGGAGGAAGGAGGGGCAAAAGGTGAATCAGAAGGGAGGAAGAAGAGCTGATGGAAAGAGAACGTCCGACAAGCCTAGTAGGCTGGGTTCGCTACGGGTTGGTAACGTTGCTGGTGCTGCCCATACGCTTCTACCAGCTGTTTATCTCGCCGATATTCCCCAGCTCCTGCCGCTTTACGCCGACCTGCTCGCAGTACTGCAAGGAGGCCGTTATAAAGCATGGCCCGTTGAAGGGTCTTGGACTCTGCGCCTGGCGCATACTGCGCTGCAATCCTTGGGGTGGGCATGGGCATGACCCAGTGCCCTAAAGGTAGGATTACCAGCTAGTTTTTCGTCTCTGCCTCCTTCAACCTCTCACCTGGCTTTCCTTTCCGTGTCGAAAGTTGCACCTACGTAGAGTAGCGTCTCGCAACAGGTGGCGTACTTGTTGCTGTTGCGCTTCTGTTTAATTTGTTGTCGGGCTTTATGCGCTGGGCTGTCGGTTGGTTCATTGCCCGTGCGCATGGCTACGGTGTGGATCTCCATGTGAGCCATGAAGGTCGGGGGCCCCCTTGGCCAGTGCGCGCTTCATTGCGTGTAGGTCTTCGTGCATCTCGTTGAAATCAGTCGAGATGATATTAGACCATAAGAGCCATGGCTAGGGCGGTGAGAATCTCCTGGCTGGGGAAGTCCCGGCGGGAAGCGTAGCTACCCTCTACTTCTTGATGGTGCAGTAGTCCGTCTGGTATAGGAAGGGGAGCGGTCGACCGTCACAATCCTCTATTCCGGAGGGGTTAGAGGATCAACGACCAACCTATGCTCCAGCGACTGTAGCAACTTATAAGGGGTTACATCATACTCCCCCTTTGCGCTGAAGCGATTGCCATCGTAGAGCGTGGCTGGGCGGCCGATGTACTCAGCCCTCTAAATCCCTTCGTCTTCGGTCATGCGCAAGGCTTTTCGCAAAAGCCGTGATTTTCTTGCTAGCCCGTAAGCTTGCATCACCCTTACCTCAATACCAAAACTTTCCCTACTCTTTGTGCAGAGTGACGGAGTGCATAGGCCATAAGGCCTGTATGTAACAGTCTCCTGTAGAAACTTTGATTGCGCTTACGAGCCACTCCAATTTGCATCCCCTAAAAAATATTAGCTACCTTTGCAACCCCTAGCGGCAGAAACGCATAGCAAGAGCATGAAAGAAAAAGTCGTCGCCAAGAACCGAAAGGCGCACTTCCTCTACGAGATATCCGACACCTACACGGCGGGCATGGTCCTGACCGGAACGGAGATCAAGTCCCTCCGGGCCGGCCACGCCAACCTTGTGGAGGCCTACTGCGTATTCATCAACGGCGAGCTATGGGTCAAGCAGATGAACATACCGGTCTACGCCCAGGGCACCTTCTACAACCATGAACCCCGCCGCGACCGAAAGCTGCTCCTCAGCAAGAAGGAACTCGGTAAGCTCGCCCGTGCAGTCCAGCAGAAGGGGATAGCCATCGTTGCCCTGCGCATATTCATCAATGAGCGGGGCTACGCAAAGCTCGTCATTGGCCTAGGCCGCGGTAAGCGCAACTACGACAAGCGGCAGACCCTCAAGCAGCGCGATGCCGACCGCCAGCTACAGCGCCTCAAGCAGAAAAGATACTAGCAGTAAGATGCAAGACCCACACCCCGCCCCGTGGCCTTGGTACATCCTGCAAGCGCAATCAATCATCTAGCGTAATGGAAATCGTAAGAACCAAAGCCGACCTACGGGCACGCCTGGCCGAGCATCGTGCTCAGGGGCTTTCTGTAGCCCTCGTCCCAACCATGGGGGCTCTACATGAGGGGCATGCCTCCCTGGTGCAACGGGCGAAATCGGAGGACATGGACATCATCGTGGTGAGCGTCTTCGTGAACCCCACGCAGTTCAATAACCCCGACGACCTGCGAACCTACCCGCGCAACGAGGAGGCAGATGCTAAGCTCCTTGAGTCCCTTGGTGTGCACTACATGTTTGCGCCCGCTGTTGAGGAGATGTATCCCGAGCCGGACACCCGCCAGTTCTCCTTCCCACCCCTCGATACCGTGATGGAGGGGGCCAATCGCCCCGGCCATTTCAACGGAGTGTGCCAGGTGGTTAGCAAGCTCTTTACCATCGTGGAGGCCGACCGCGCATACTTCGGCGACAAGGACTACCAGCAGCTATGTATTGTTCGTGCCCTGGCAAAATCCATGGGCATTGATACCGTTGTAGTTGGTTGCCCCATCATCCGCGAGGAGGACGGGCTGGCTAAGAGCTCTCGCAACCAGCTCCTCACCCCTGCTCACCGGGCGGAAGCCTCCATTATCCACCGCACCCTCCAGACGGCAGGGCGGGAATTCCTCCGCAGGGGCTATGATGACACCCGTCGCTGGGTCGTGGAGCAGATCGAGGCCAGCGGCCTATTCAAGGTGGAGTACTTCACGCAGGCAGATGCCAGCACCCTCCAGGAGCTTGTGAACCTCGAACGCAACCCTGAGGGCGGTATCACCTACACCTGCAAGACCGGTGAGGGCATAGAGACTATACAGAAACCCTACATGAAGGGCTGCATCATTGGCTTTATCGCCGTCCAGGCGGGCCAGGTACGCCTCATAGACAACCAACGCTTCTAAACTAGCAGAAAGGAACAAGCATATGCTCGTTGAAATGATGAAATCTAAAATCCACCGTATACACGTTACGGAGGCCCAGCTTGACTACATCGGCTCCATCACCCTGGATGGTCAGCTGATGGATGCCGCCAACATTCTCGACGGCGAGCGGGTCTACATCGTAAACGTGAATAACGGCGAGCGCTTTGATACCTACACCATCCGTGGTGAGGATGGCTCTGGCGTGTGCTGCCTTAACGGGCCGGCGGCACGGAAGGTCGCTGTCAATGATATCATCATCGTCATCTCCTACGCCGCCATGGAGCCAGAGGAGGCCAAGCGTTTCAAGCCCACTGTCCTCTTCCCTGACACGGCGACCAACCGCCTCGTGTAAACCCCTTGAGTACCCAGGAAACGTATACCCCACCCTGGAAGAGGGGCTGGGTGCAGGCGCTTCTGCTCCTGCCCCTCATGCTGGTTCTGCTATGGGTGGCCTTCCGGCGCATAGACCTGGCTGACCTCTGGCAGCAGGTCTGCGCCGCAAGCTATTTCTGGGTCATCATGGGGCTACTCCTCGGCGTGGTTAGCCTCATGGTGCGCACTCTCCGCTGGCAGCTGATGCTCCAGACGGAGGTGCAGGTGCGTGTCAGCTATCTCGGCACCTTCTACGCCCTCATGGTCGGCTACTTTGCCAACCTGCTCATCCCCCGTGCCGGCGAGGTGGTCCGCTGCGCTGAGGTCGCTCGCCACGAGGATACCCGCTTTGATATTGCCCTTGGAACGGTGGTGGCCGAGCGCCTCAGCGATGTTCTCATGAGTCTGCTGGTGCTAGGTGTCAGCATCCTCATAAGCCTACAGCACTTCGGGGGCTTCGTTATGCAGCGTATGGTGCGCCCCGTCATGGCGGCCTGGACCACCCGCACGACTGTCTGGCTCGTCGCCATCCTGCTGCTAGCCCTATTCCTTACCGTTGGGCTGCTGCTCGCCCTCCGTCGTGGCGCTTTCGGTCAGAAGCTCCGCGAGCGGATTTATGATGCATGGGATGGGCTCCTCAAGGGTATGCTCACCATCTGGACCATGCCTAGAAAGTGGGAGTTTCTCCTGCTTACGCTCCTCCTCTGGTTGCTCTACTGGGTTAATACCTACGTGGTAACCCTGGCCATTGCGCCCACCGAGAATATCGGTCTACTCATGTCGCTGCCCATCCTGGCCGTGGGTACCTTCGGCATGGTCGTACCTGTGCAGGGGGGGCTGGGCTCCTACCACCTGGCCGTAGCCCTCTGGTTACAGACTTTTGGCCTCACGCGTGCCGAGGGGTTGACGTATGCAACCCTTGCGCACGCCCCGCAGCTTCTCCTAATCCTCGTACTGCCTGCGTTGCTCTACCCCCTGCTACGGGTGGCAAAGGGGCATCGTAGGGGCTAGAATAAGCCCCCTATTCCTTGGGGACAAACCTAGTCCGCGTAGGCAGCCGCTCCGAATTTGCCCTAGGAGAAATTCGGAGCGGCTGCCTACGCGGAGGGGGGATATTTCCCTATCTTTGCAGTGGAACATAATAGAGGGAGGACTGCCATATGCCCGCGATGCAGGGGTTGAGCTGAAAGTGGAGTATAACCGTCGCACCTTGTCCGACGACATAGACTCGTGAGCTAGGCGCTGAAGTATGCGTGAAAGGTGAAACTACCCGAGAGGGCTAGCGTTCCATAAAGAGGGAGATGGAGCAGGGGTAAGGGGGATGTTGTGCTAGTAGGGCATAGGAAATTGCACTTGCCCTGAGATAAAGGCCATAAAGGTAAGTAGCATCAGGGATAGCACGAAAAGTAGAATAAGGATGTGGCTTTTTGACTTTGTTGCTTCGCCGTTCTGTGCCTGGATGTAAAGGAACAGGTAGGCAAAGCCTAGTAGAAGCGTAGATAGCGAGATGATGCTCAAAAGGGCCTCGGCAAGGTCTTTAACCTGTGCATACGCTTGAACAGAACCAATCAGGAAGGTAATTACCGTGGCATAGAGTACCTGCCGTTTATCATTCTCCGCTCTTTGCTCTTGAGCTATAGCCGCAGCCTTCTCTCTAAATAGATCTTCTTGTTCTTGGAGTTTCTTTTTGTACTCCTCCTGCATTTCCAGGACCTCCTTGGTAAGGCTCTGTTTTACAAGGTTCTTTTGTTTTTCGAAGTCATGTTCCAGTTTGACTGAGCGAATGAAGTCGTCATATAGAGTTTCTTTATCCTTGAGCCATTCTGGCGATAAAGGACGTGCTAGGGAGGATACTATGAGAATTCCATCGTCTGTCATGCAGTCCTTTAGCGGGAGTTGCAAAGGGTAGAATGATACTCTGAGGCATTGCTTGTAGCGGTCTTTATAGAGGTGGAATAGCTTTTCGAATAGTTCGATTTCATCGCTGGTGAGATTATCCTTCTTTTGATGTTTTCCTATGAGGTAGTCCAGCGCCTTCTCAAAGGGATGGTAGTTGTGTATACCGTATTTTGCCTGTTCTATTTGTTTTTCTTCAATATCCCTTTTTAGCTTGCTAACAGTGTAGCCTTCTTGCTTTAGGTCCAGAGAAAATCTGCAGTTTGAGATAAATTGCCCGACGCTTTTATTGGCATAGAAGTCGAATGACGTAAGTGATTCTAGAGAACTGATTGCATTCCCAGGGGAGGCAGGTCGGTAGCTTGTGTTGTTTCTGGTTGTGGAGTAGCAGGCGAGGATGGCTGCATTTCTGGGTGAGTAGTGGTTTGGTCTTGACGAGCTGGCTAGCTTATCGGGGAGCTTGTCATCTTGGTAGGCCAAGCTGTACATAGTGTCGTACTGCGTGATGAACTCGCGATTGTAGTCGTCTGGCTCTATGAGGGGGTCTATTTCATATAGCTTGTAGTCAACATAGAAGGTACGTGGCTCGTCCTTGGATACGTAGCTGAAGAGCTTATGAAGCAGGAAGGAGCATTTACTCTTTAGCTTCAAGCAAACGTTCCTCTTTGGCTCATCGAGCTCCGCCTTGAGCAGCTCAGTAATTTCAAGTCTTGCGCGTACAAGATCCCAAATCACACCAGATTGGGCTAGGAGGAAATGGTCTGCTCTGGCTATTGAAATGGCTGCGGCCAGTAAAGCGCTATCATCTGGAATCGGGAAGTCTCTGTATTTCTGCCTTTTATTGAAATACACTTGGGCCTGTCCCGCCTTTGGCTGGATCTTCTGGTGTACATCAAAGAGTAGGCTTTTCAGCCTATTAATGGGGGACATGAAATGGAGATAGGCATCTCCGGCCTGAAAGACCTTGTGTTCGAAAGTTGTGAGACTGTCAAAATACCCCTCGCTAAGGTACTCTCCACAGAGGAGGGTATTGCAGTATGCGGTTACGAATTGGCGGTCTCGATTCTCTGCGGTGCCTTCGGGGTCGACTGATGGCAGGTCCTCAAAGAACTCCTCAAGCCCTTTCATTATTTCCTGAAGTACTTTGTGCTCTGCTGTATAAGCTCTCCGTCCATACGGGCCTGCTTTACACCCTCGCAAAGAGCGCGTTCATAGCAGAGCTGCCAGCAGCTCCACCTATGGGACAGGTAGACGAGGTCGAATGGAGGGTAGTCCAGAAT
>PDRH01000061.1 GCA_002748015.1 Bacteroidota bacterium
AGCGACACGACGCAGATCATTGCGTCAAGCAGAAAGATAACAATCCTTGATGTATACTTATCGCTCACCGACATATCCTAGGGGCTTGAGAACGCTACTCATTTGGTGCTAAAGTCGCCCAAAACTACAGAAAAAAAGCGGATTGAACGCCGTGCAGGGATCTCCTACTATACCCTTCCCCTAAAAATAGTATCTTTGCGCTACTATAACTATAGCGCATGGAACCAAAGCACGTCATCGGCATAACCCAGGGCGACACCAACGGCATTGGCTACGAGGTCATGCTGCGTGCGCTGGCCGACAGCCAGTTCGCGGAAATGTTTATACCCGTAGTATACGGCTCGGGGAGAGCGCTTGCATACTACAGGAAGGTTCTCGGCTTGCCCACCACTGGCCTCAATGTCATACAGTCTGCCAGCCAGGCAAAGCCCAAGCGCATCAACCTTGTCGAGTGTCTACCCGACGACACCATCGTCGAGATGGGCCAACCAACCCAGCAATCGGGGCAGGCGGCCTACCTTGCTCTTGAACGTTTTTTCCAGGACTATCAGAAGGGGGAGGTAGAGGCTTTGGTGACCCTCCCCATCAATAAGTCCACCATGCAATCCACCGATTTTGCCTTCCCGGGCCATACGGAGTACCTAGCCCAAAAAACCGGAGGGCATCAGCCCCTCATGCTTATGGTCTCCGATAGGCTAAGGCTAGGGGTGGCAACTGCGCATATCCCCCTCGTTGAGGTCCCTAAGCACCTCACCCCCGAGCTACTGCATGACAAGATTGATATTCTACATCAGCTCCTTCGGCAGGACTTTGAGATAGACAAGCCCCGCATCGCTCTCCTCGGCCTAAATCCGCATGCAGGCGAGCGAGGACTCCTCGGGGCAGAGGAACTCACCCTCCTGGAACCCGTTGTAGAGCAGGCCAATCAGCAGGGGAAAATCGTCGTCGGGCCCTATCCTGCGGACGGCTTCTTCGGCTCAGGGATGTGGACTAGCTTTGATGGGGTGCTGGCTATGTATCATGACCAGGGGCTTATACCCTTTAAAACCATTGCGTTCAATCATGGTGTGAACTACACCGGTGGTCTACCCCTCATACGCACCTCTCCCGATCACGGGACAGCCTACGACCTCGTTGGGAAGGGGGTGGCCAGCTGCGAATCTTTCCGGGAGGCAGTCTACCTAGCTATGGATATTATCCGGGCCCGTAGGCGGAGTCTGCAGCTACGGGAGGACTCGCTCAAGCCCAAAAGAGAAAGTACTAGATGATAAAAGCGTAGCGGCCAGCCTAGCCCCCCTCTCCCGCCCCACCTACGGCTGTCCCGCCAGGAATAACACCTCGCTAAAGGATGTTCGAATACCTCAAGGGGCAACTTGCGGAGATAACACCAACCTACGCCGTTATTGATATAGGCGGGCTCGGCTATCTCGTCCAGCTATCGGCGCATACATACGCCGCCCTTCAGGGTCAGAAGGAAGCTCACCTCTACCTTCACCAGATACTCCGTGAGGACACCAATACCCTCTTCGGCTTCCATACCAAGCAGGAACGCGAGCTATTCCGCCTACTTATATCTGTCTCCGGCGTAGGGGCCAATACGGCGCGGATGATCCTGTCGGCCTACGACCCCAACGAGCTTATAGCCATTATCCAGAGCGGCAACGATGCCCCGCTACGCCAGGTTAAGGGGATAGGGGCGAAAACGGCCCAGCGCGTCATAGTTGACCTGCGCGAAAAGGTAGCAACCCTCGCCACAACCGGCGAAGCCATCGCCCCATCCGAGGCGTATACGGCTCAGGCAGAGGCACTCGCTGCCCTACTAGCTCTCGGCTTCCCACGCCCTGCCTCTGAGAAGGTCCTGCGGAGTATAGCCACCCAGGAGAGCAACCCAACTGTAGAGCAACTTATTAAGCTTGCGCTCAAGCAGCTATAAACCAAAACCGCCAGCCCATCTTGCCACAGTTCAAGCTACGTCATCCCATATATCGCAAATTGCTCAGAGAGCAATCTTTCAGCTGGCGCATCGCATCGGCCTCCCCCCCTATGGGTAGGATGCAAACCCTAAAGGCGGGGCTATTGACCGTTGCTGTTCTACTAGGGCTACTCGCCCATCCCGTTCAATCCCTCGCCCAGCGTACGGATGCCAGCCAGCAGCACCCGATATTCTTTGCTCCTTCGCCCGACCAGGGGCATAGCGTCTCCTACGACCCCAAAACCCAGAAGTACACCGTTCGCAAGAAGGTGGGCAACCTGACCGTCGGGGAACCCCAGGTAATGTCTACGGAGCAGTACCAGAACTTCCGCCGCGAGCAGTCCATGCGTAGCTACTGGGCGAGTAAGCGAAAGGATAAGGAGGGGGATCAAACGGCGGGTAGCGGCCTACTACCCACGTGGAATGTAGGTGGCGAGGGCTTCGACCGTATCTTTGGCTCTAACACCATCGAGATTATCCCTCAGGGATCCGCCGAGCTGCTATTCGGCATTACCCATAGCAAGACGGATAACTATACCATACCGGAGGACATGCGCTCCAACACCTCCTTCGATTTCAACACCAAGCTACAGGTTAACCTTACAGGGCGTATCGGCACCAAGCTCCGTATGGATGTCAAGTACGACACCGAATCCACCTTCAACTACGAGAACAACGTACACATCATATACACCGGCACAGAGGACGAAATAATACAGCGGATAGAAGCCGGTAACGTTGCTTTAGACCTCCCAGGCTCCCTCATTACCGGTTCGCAATCCCTCTTCGGTTTCAGAACTGACCTTAAGTTCGGAAAGCTATACATACAGACCGTCATCTCCCAGCGCAAGGGGCAGTCCCAATCCATTGAGGTCAAGGGTGGGGCGCAAACCAAGTTCTTTGAGCTGCGCGCTGATGAGTACGAGGCCAACCGCCACTTCTTCCTATCGCAGTACTTCCGGGAGAACTATAACCACGCCCTCTCGCAGCTCCCGCTCATCCTTTCCGGGGTGGAGATAACCCGCACGGAGGTTTGGGTTACCAATAAGCGAGGTAAGTTCGATAACTCCCGAGACCTAGTCGCGTTCGTAGACCTTGGTGAGAACGCCAGCAACCTTTACGCCAAGAGCCTGTTTGCACCGAGTCCGACAGTAACCCTACCCTCTAATGGGACTAACACCCTCTATGCTGAAATGGCGGCTAAGCCCTCCTTACGCTCCCTCCCCGATGTAACCAGTACCCTTGCCCCTTACAGCACGCAGAACTTCCGTAGCGGACAGGACTATGAAAAGCTAGAGAGTGCGCGCCTACTCAGCTCGGAGGAGTACACCGTCAACAAGAAGCTCGGCTTTATCTCCCTCAATCAGGCGCTCAATGCCGACGAGGTTCTAGCCGTAGCCTTCGAGTACACCCTCGGTGGCAAAACCTATCAGGTCGGCGAGTTCTCCACTGATGGCATAGAGTCGCCCAATGCGCTTATCCTCAAGCTTCTCAAGGGTACAGACCTCGCTCCCACCCTCCCCACCTGGCGCCTCATGATGAAGAATATCTACCCCCTTGGGGACTATCGTATCGCAGGCGAGAACTTCGAGATGGATATCCTCTACCAGGACGACGAGATCGGTACGCCCGTCAACTACCTCTCGGAGGGGCAAGCCCAGAATAAGCCCCTCCTATCCGTCCTTAATCTCGACAACCTCAATCCGCAGGGTGATGCAGGCCCCGATGGCGTCTTCGACTTCATCGAGGGGGTAACCATGCTCTCGGCCTCCGGTCGCCTTATATTCCCCGAGCTGGAGCCCTTTGGCGACTATCTGGCTAAGCAGATCAACGACCCCGCCATAGCCAAGCGGATTGCCTACACCGAGCTGTACGACTCCACCCTCACCGTGGCTCAGCAGATGGCCCAGAAGAACAAGTTCATCATTAAGGGCGAATACCGGGGGGCCAACACCTCCGAGATCCCCCTCAATGCGCCCAACGTACCCAAGGGATCGGTGGTTGTAACCGCCGGCGGCAAGAAGCTCGTAGAGAATACTGACTACGTTGTGGACTACGTCCTCGGTACAGTGCGTATCATCAACCAGGGGCTTCTTGAGTCAGGGACCCCCATCAAGATATCGCTCGAGTCCAACCTCGGCATAGACTTCCAGGTCAAGACCCTCATGGGTACCCACTGGGACTATCGCTTCAACGACCACTTCAACATCGGGGCTACCGTTCTAAACCTGGCAGAACGCCCCATGACCAAGAAGGTAACCTACGGTAGCGAATCGCTCAATAATACCATCTGGGGGCTAAATACAGCCTACCAGACCGAGGTCCCCTGGCTCACCCGTGCCGTTGACTACATACCCCTCATTGACACCAAGGAGAAGTCCCTCTTCACCGCCTCTGCCGAGTTTGCCCAGCTCATACCAGGCCGATCGCGGCATCTCGATAAGCGCGCCGCCGTGTACCTCGACGACTTCGAGGCCAACAAGTCTCTCATTGACCTTCGGATGTGGAGCTCCTGGAGCATAGCCTCCACCCCGCAGGGGAATCCCGACTTCCCCGAAGGAAACCTTTCCAATGATCTCGAGTACGGTAAGAACCGTGCCCGCATAGCCTGGTACACCATTGACCCGCTATTCCAGAAGAATAACGAGAATACGCCTAAGCATATCCGCAGTAATGCCGACTACCAGTCGTCGCACTTTGTAAGAGCCGTCGAGGAGAAGGAGATTTTCCCCAATCGTAGCAACGAGGGCGGAGATCCGGCAACGCTCCCTGTCCTGAACCTTGCCTACTACCCCTCTGAGCGTGGCCCCTACAATTTTGATGCGGATGCCGTCAACCCGGATGGCTCGTTGGCGAATCCCCAGGCTAGGTGGGGGGGCATCATGCGAGATGTGCCCATTACCGACTTTGAACGCTCCAACATCGAGTACCTGGAGTTCTGGCTTATGGACCCCTTCGTTGAGGACCCCAGTGCCAGTGGCGGAGAGCTGCTCATAGACCTAGGGAATATTTCCGAGGACATCCTTCGTGATGGAAGGAAGCTCTATGAGAACGGTTTGCCCGCCGACGGGGATGCCGCTAAGGTCTACGAATCTGTCTGGGGAAGAAGCCCCATAGCTCAGTCCTCCGTCATGGCCTTCGATAATGATGAGGATGCACGAAAGGTGCAGGACGTAGGTCTGGACGGAACGCCCTCCAAGGACGAGCAGAACCTCTTTGCCGACTTCCTGGCCAAGCTCCAACCGAAGCTCAGCCCTGAGGCCTATCAGAAGGCTCAAGCAGACCCCTCGTCCGATGACTTCCACTACTTCCGTGGGGCAGATTACGACCAGCAGGAGCTATCCATACTCGACCGCTACAAGTACTTCAACAACACGGAGGGCAACAGCCCCACCGCGGGGCAGAGTCCCGAGTCCTACCCGACCTCTTCCACCTCCACCCCAGACGTAGAGGACCTAAACCACGACAACACCCTCTCCGACAGCGAGAGCTACTATCAGTACCGGATATCCCTCAACCCGAAGGATATAGAGGTCGGCAGGAACTTCGTGTCTGATAAGATTACCGTCAACGCCACCTTCCCCAACGGTAAGGAGATTGAGGTTGCCTGGTATCAATTCAAGGTGCCGGTGCATGAGTTTACCCGCCGCGTGGGGTATATCCGCAACTTCAAGTCCATCCGCTTCATGCGTATGCTCCTTAAGGGGTTCGATAGGCCGGTTGTCCTTCGTTTCGCAACTCTTGGTCTTGTCCGCGGTGAGTGGCGAAGGTACGACATGTCCCTTCTCGAAGCCCAGGAGAGCCTTGGTGGTGGTACGACAACCCCTACCGTCTTCGACATATCGGCCGTCAATATAGAGGAGAACTCTAACAGAAGTCCAGTCAACTACATTCTTCCTCCAAACGTTAGCCGCGAGATAGATGCCTCGTCCCAGGTTCTGGAGAACGAGCTCAACGAGCAGGCCATGGAGCTTAAGGTGCAGAACCTCCAGGACGGCGATGCGCGCGCCGCCTACCGCAACGTATCCTACGACCTGCGGCAGTACAGGCATATAGCCATGGACCTCCATGCAGAGGAGATACCAGGCTCTCCCCTCAAGGACGGACAGCTAACCGCCTTCCTACGCCTCGGCTCGGACTACACCTCCAACTACTATGAGTACGAAGTGCCGCTCACCCTGACCCCAGCGGGCTTCTATTCCAACGATAGCGACGACGACCGCCGGGCCGTTTGGCCGGATGACAACGCCATCTCCATAGATATGTCCCTCCTCCGTGAGGTAAAGCTGGCGCGCGATGATGCTCGCCGGGCTAGCGGCAATGCCATCTCTGCCAGCGCACCCTACACCGAGGAGCATGAGGGGCGACGGGTTACCGTGGTTGGCTACCCCAATATGGGCAAGGTGCGAGTGCTTATGGTCGGCGTACGCAATCCCAAGCTGGCCCGTCCGGCGGATGATGGTGCGCCCAAGTCCGGTATCGTCTGGATTAATGAGCTACGCCTCTCCTCCATCACGGACAAGGGCGGATGGTCTGCCATTGCATCCGTCAACACGCAGATGGCGGATTTCGCCAACCTTTCGCTGGCCGGTAGGATAGAAACCCCGGGTTTTGGTTCGCTCGAATCCCGCATAGGCGACAGGGCCAAGGAAACAACCTATGAGTATGATGCCTCGGCCAACTTCTCCCTCGGAAAGTTCTTCCCCAAGAAATGGGGTGTAAATCTCCCCCTCTACCTCGGCTTCGGTGAAACCTACAAGAATCCCCAGTATAACCCCCTCGACGAGGATGTACCCTTCGAGGAGGCCCTTGAGCACCTACACGGGGCGGAGAGGGACTCCCTCAGGGAGATCGCCCAGGACTTCGAGCGCCGCAAGAGCCTAAACCTGACAAACGTACAGGTTGACCCAGAGAAGGGGAGCGCCGCAAAGCCCTATCCGTGGGACGCCAAGAACTTCACCGCCTCCTATGCGTATACCGAGACCAACGCCCACAACGTCAAGACGGAGTACAGAAACCACACCACGCACCGGGGTTCATTCGGCTACCAGTACACCGCTCCCGTCCCCTCTATACGCCCGTTCCGTCGCGTATCCTGGTTGCAGAGCAAGTATCTCGCCATTATTCGGGACCTCAACTTCGGTCCCTACCCCAAGCAGTATACCTTCCAGACGGATATGACCCGCTCCTACCTCGAGCAGAAGCGACGCAACCTCAATAGCCCGCTCCTGCAGCTCGAACCCACCTATGCCAAGACCTTCGACTGGAACCGCTCCTATGGCCTCCAGTGGGATATCATGCGTACGCTGAAATTCGAGTTTACCGCCAGCAACATGGCCACCATCGACGAGCCAGAGGGGCCCTCCTCCATGCCCGGCGATCCCGAGGTGCGTCGAAACTGGCGGGACACCGTCCTCCGCTCCCTTAGCCACTTCGGGCGCAACAAGCAGTACAATCAGCATGTGGGGCTTACCTACAAGCTACCCATACATAAGCTCCCCTTCATGTTCTGGCTCACCTCCAACGCCAGCTACTCGGC
>PDRH01000062.1 GCA_002748015.1 Bacteroidota bacterium
GCCTCCGAGTGGGCCTCCTCCTTGAGCGACTGCATGAGCTGCTCCTTGGCCTCCTCCTTCGACATGCCCGCCATCTGCTCCAGGACGGCCACCTGCTCCTGGCGCTTCGTCTCCACCTCCTCGCAGAGCCGATCGTAGCGCTCGGTCTTGGCCGCCAGCTTCTCGCTGAGCGCCTCATTCTCCTTGCGGCGCTTCTGCACGTCCCCCTGCTGCTGGCGCAGCGTGTTCTCCCGCTGCTTGAGCTGCCGCTCGGCCGCCGCCAGCTTCTCCTCCCGCTGCTCCTTGGCCTTCGTGAAATCCTTCTTCAGCCGTAGGAAGTGCTCCTCGGCCTTCAGCTCCTTCTTCTGCTTGAGCAGCTCTGCCTCAGTGCTGGCCTCCTCCAGTATCTCGGCTCGTCGCTTTTGCAGCAGGTGGTTCCACAGCCCGTAGCTCAGCCCTAGGCCCAGGGCAAATGCCCCCACAACCATTAGTATGGTCAATATCGTCAGTCCCATGATGTATTATTCTTTATTGTCCCCACCTAGCAGAACATCCCCAGCCTAGTAAACCGTAAGGGGGGATGCCCGCAAGTACTACCCAATTTCTGGTAACCCCATAAGAGCACCAAAGGGGTGGCCGCCACACATCAAGCTTCCATCGTCCGGGGCCGAAGCGCCGAATCCCCGCCCGAGAGCGGGTCACCAAGGCCTGCCTTCAATCGGCTGAGTCCTTCCCCTACATTGTAATCGCTGAGTTCCGCAATTGGAGCAGCACCTGCGGGCAAGGGCATCCGTTCTGTCTAGTCAAAGAGCGTGGTTACGAATTCTGTAAGTAGTTGGTCACCTGTTCCTTTATCGTCTGTATCTCGGCATGTACCCGGCGGCGTTCCTCCAGCAGCTCCTCCGACTGCATGTTGCGGATGAGACTCTCGACCGCAATGGCGATTAGCGCTGCAGAAGTCGACCGTATGGCCGGAGACCGCTTCTTCTCCTCCAGCTGCCGTTGCAGCTCTTCGAGTGCCCGGTCGAGCAGCTCCTGCGCCTGCTGCGGAACGCTCAAGTACAGGCTGACACCGTCGATCTCCACCTTCCGCCCAGATTCGCCCTGCTCTGCCATGAGTTCCTTTCCCTATATTGCGCAACGCGGATAGCCCCCAGCAGAGGCTACATGCGTAGCAGTTCTAAACTCTTGTCCAGCTGGTTGACTATCCGTACAACCAGCTCTCTAGCCGCCTTGGCATCCTCGCTGTCTGGCCCGAGGCTCGCCGCCATCTGCGCAAGATCCGCACGGGTATTTGCCTCTCCCAGCTGCGCCTCCAGCGCGCGCATGTCGCGCTCGAGCTCCTGTATGCGTGCGAGGAGACCCGCCTGCGCCTTTGAGCGCTGCGTCTCCCGGTCGAGCAGCTGGGTGATCAGCCGCCCTAGCATACTCACCTCTTGCATCAGCTCGGTCTGCATTGCGTCTAGATATGTTATGCCACAAAGGTACACACTTTTTTAGTTTCGCAAAACACCCAGCGAGCGGTGGCGGGCTATTCCCACAGCGACTAAATACCGTTTTAGGAGCGGGGGGCAGCTCCCGGATTGCTTTCCCGCTCCATCTTGCGACACCGTGGGTTAGTTACGTTGCGCAATGGTGTTCACGTAGCAGTAGCCGTTCTTCCTATCCAGCTCCAGCATCGCCGGGGGAGTGCCCCCGGGGGCGTGTAGGTTCGTTGGAGGAGGGCTGCCCAGCAGGTGGGGTGTTCCTCCCAGCCCCTGTCTCGTTGGACATCCTGAATCGCCCCGGGCTTCTCCCCGCAGCTAGGTGGACATAGCCACTCGCCCAGCGTGACTTCCCGGATACCTCAACCGTGTAGTACAGATGTAGCTTCCCGCCCGCTGCCCACTTCGGCACACTAATCTTCACCATTTCCCTCTGCCTCGGCGCATCGAAGCTCACGTGCAAAGTTCGCCCTTTCCCCGCCGAGTGAATGGCCATCCGCACCCGCTTTGCCCCCTTGGGCAGGCCCTTCGGAAAGCTGATGCTCATCTCCCGTCCATGCCGCTGTGCCCCCATTGGATACATATCCAGCGAGTTCCCATCCGAAAGCTTAACGTTCTGGTAGTCAATTTCC
Source organism: Bacteroidota bacterium (assembly GCA_002748015.1). Taxonomy (GTDB): domain Bacteria; phylum Bacteroidota; class Bacteroidia; order Bacteroidales; family CAJPTX01; genus Bacteroides_D. Next base: position 2,096 of record PDRH01000062.1, read on the forward strand.
CATCCATCTTTCCCCTTTTGCATCCCCCTCTTTAGGAGCACGCCCAGGGCCACGTGGTAGCCCCCTACGCGACGGGACTCCCAGCCCGGTCGGTTGGTCATCGTGGGCTGGAAGCCACGGGTAGCCATGGGCTGCATCTGCGCCAGGAAGTGGCTGGCCACGGCCATCCTACTCCTATTCTCCTGCTGCCGTTTCGTTCGGGGGTTGCGGATATTCTCTGCTCGCGCTCGGATGTACTCCTTGTCCGCTACGACGTATACAACGGGTTCGCTCTTGGGCCAGTACTTCGGGCGCACGGGGGTGATTCTAGCCATGGTGGGTTGTGTGTTGGTGGTTTAGGGTATACGTATATCGCCCCAAAAGGTTTTCTGCTGGGGGCGCAAAGGTGAATTCTTTGGGCAGGCTAGGCATCCGCTCCGAATTTGCACTAGGGGAAATTCGGAGCGGCCCTTGATGCGGGGCGTGGGGGATCTTGCTTTCCCCTGCTACTCGCTAGGTTACGGATGGGTGAAAAAGTGGCTATGGCATGGGTGTTTTGCTGGGCTGAAAATCTTTGCTACCTTTGGGGACTTATTAAATCTAGCGTGGCATGACCTACCGGCCCGGTGGATATACGCAACGTGAAGTATACTAACCAAAAAAACTGGACCAGCTATGGTGAAAGATCTCAATGCACTCTTTTCTGACAGTGCGAACCGGATGAAGAAATCCGCAATACGTGAATTGCTTAAGCTCACCCAGCAACCTGATATTATCTCCTTTGCGGGTGGTCTACCTGCCCCGGAGAGCTTCCCGGTGGAGGAACTCCGTCAGATTACCGATGAGATGCTCCGTGAGGATGGGCCACAGGTGCTGCAGTATGGTTCTACGGAGGGTGATCTGCGCCTACGCGAGCAGATCGTGAAGCGCTACAAGGGGCAGGGCCTGAAGGTTGAGCTCGACAACGTGCTGATCGTAACGGCATCGCAGCAGGCGCTGGACCTGATTCCCAAGATTCTGCTCAACCCGGGCGACAAGGTTATCTGCGGTCTTCCGTCGTATCTCGGTGCGTTGCAGTCCTTCAAGAACTATGGGGCTGAGCTCGTGGGCGTGAAGCTCGATGAGAAGGGCATGCGCTCTGACCTCCTAGAGGAGGAGCTGGCTAAGCTGGAGAAGGCTGGCGAGAAGCCTAAGTTCCTGTATGTTATCCCGGATTTCCAGAACCCGGCTGGCATCACCATGCCGAAGGATCGTCGTGAGGAAATCATCAAGATCTGCCAGAAGTACGATGTGCTAATCCTGGAGGATAGCCCGTACCGTGAGATCCGTTTCGAGGGCGAGGAGCAGCCTACGCTGTACTCGCTGGCCGATGAGGGGCGCGTAGTGCTGCTGGGTACCTTCTCGAAGACCTTCGTACCGGGCTTCCGTATCGGCTTTGTTATTGGCCATCCGCAGCTGGTGGACAAGATCATCATGTCGAAGCAGGCCGCTGACCTCTGCACCCCGCCGTTCGTACAGCGTATTGCCGCCATGTACCTGGAGAAGGGGCTGTTCGACAAGAACCTAGGGGCAATTATCGCTAGCTATAAGGAGAAGAAGATTGCCATGATCGAGTGCTTCGAGAAGTACATGCCCGAGGGGGTGAGCTGGACGAACCCCGAGGGTGGTCTGTTCCTCTTCATGACCCTGCCGGAGTACATGGATGCTGAGGAGCTCTTCAAGATTGCCATCGAGAAGAAGGTTGCATTCGTGCTGGGTAACACCTTCTACTGCGATGATAAGGGCAAGAACACGCTCCGTATCAACTTCTCCTACATGTCGAAGGAGCAGAACGAGGAGGGCGTGAAGCGTCTGGCAGAGTCCATCAAGCAGCTCATCAAGTAGTACGGGGTTTCCGATCCCTTTTTACCGAGCGCCAGCCCTAGGGCTGGCGCTCTTTTTTGCTCCTATGCTTTCAACTCGGTGGGGAGGGGTATATGCGAGGAGGCCCGGCATAGCATGCCGGGCCTCCTCGTGTGTGGGGGGTGCTTCTTTTGTTGGCTAGAGCTCGAACGAGCCGATGCGGTTATGCAGCTTCTCGATGACCTCCAGGAGGTCTTTATGTAGCCCGTCGATCTTGTTGCTCTGGCTGATGTTCTTCTCCGACACGCGCACCAGCTGCTCTACGGCATTCTCGATTTGCTGCAGGGCTTCGCTACGTGCCTGCTCCTGCTGGCTGATAGATTCGGCTAGAGCCTTGCCCTTCTCGATATTGGGTTTTATGTGGGCGACGTGCTGGTCGACCCCGGAGGAGGCCTCCATGCCCTGGGAGATGACGCGGGCGATGGACTCGGCCATCTCTGCAGACTTCTCGGCAAGGTTGCGGACCTCGCTGGCAACAACGGCGAAGCCTCTTCCGTGCTCTCCGGCGCGGGCGGCCTCAACGGCTGCGTTGAGGGCGAGGATGTTGGTCTGCCCGGCAATGGACTGCACCACGCTGATGAGTTCGTTGACCTGGGCCATCCGCTCGACCATGGTGGATGAGGCGTTGGAGAGATCGTTGAGGTCGGCGGCATTCGTGTCGGCGATGCGGAGCATGGTGAGGGTCGCCTCTACGGAGTCGGCCATGCTTTCGGAGATGGTGTTGATGGATTGGTGTATTTCCTGTACGGATTGGCTTTGCAGCTCGCCTCCGAGGTTAAGCTGCTGGGAAATCTCGGTGAAGAGCTTGTTGGACTGGGTGAGGAGCTTGTCGTAGTCGACGAGTTCGGTGACGGTCTCGCGGAGGTTCATGCGCAGGAGGAGTACGCCGGTGGCCAGGGAGGCGAGTTCCCGGTTGCGCATCTGTATGTGCTCCCCGCTCTCCTGGAGTATTCCCTCGGAGATGAGCATGAGCTGCTTGACGGCGAGGGAAACCGGGGCGCTGAGCTTGCGCGAGATGAGGTGAGAGACGAAGAAGAAGACGAGCGCGCCGACGATGAAGAGTATGGAGGTTTTGCCGGTTGCGGCCCAGAGGGCGCTGTAGAGTACGGCCATGGGTACGTCTACGATGACGATCCAGCTGCGGCCTGAGGTGGACAGCTCGATTTTCTGAGTGGTGCGCATGTACTCACGATCGCCGTAGGTTACCCGGTAGCGGGAGATTACCCCTGGGGCTTGCCCCATGATGCTGGCCACCTGCTGGTTGTCGCTGGTCTGCTCGCTGAGGTTTGTGCCGATGAGGTCCTTGTTGGAGGCGATGAGGATCTTCCCGTCCTCGCCGATGGTCATCATCTGCTCGTTCTCGTCGCGCTCGAAGGCATCGAGTGCCTTGCCCAGGGCGTTGAAGTCCATGTCGAGGACGACGCAACCTACGGGCTTTCCGTGGATGTCGATGGATTTGACGATCGAGATTTCCTCAACGGGGACTCCGTCCACCACGTCGACGTACACGTCGGTGATGTAGAGATCTGCGCCTTCGCGGATTTTCTTGAAGTAGGTGCGGTTGAGGAAGAGTTCGCTGGTTTCGTAGTCGTAGGAGGGCTTGCCGACCTTGTTGTCCCACAGGCGGGGGTGAACCGTTCCCCCCTTGCGGAACCATCCGGTGAAGAAGTGGGTGTAGGGGCCTGAGTTGTCGTGCTGGCGGTAGTAGGCATCCATGGTGTCGAGCATGTCGGGGTCAACCTGGGTGTATGCCCCGAACATGCTCTTGTGGTCCTGGAGGGTGCGCTTGAGCAGCTCGCGGTACTCCTTGCGCACCTGGTTGCCGTGCTCGGCGTTGATGGCCAGGAAGTGGGCATCCGATGTGGCGGTTTCTACTGCCTTGTCAACAAAGCTTTCCACGGCGCAACGGGCTGATTCGACGGTGCGGTCGGACTGCGATGAGTAGTACCTCCAGGTGGAGGTGTAGATGTTGATGGCGGTGAGCGCAAAGAGCGCGGTGAACACCAGGCTGAATATTGCTACGTACGATACGGTGAGCTGGAAGCGTAGCGTTCGTTTCGGGTTGCTAAGTATGCCCATGGTGGTAGGTGTTTGTTTGTATGTATGCTAGCATGTCCTATCACTCCTATCTTTTCGTCAGCAAATGTACATTACTTGCGGGAGTGAACAAAGCAGCAGGTTTGTTTATATCGCATCTATTTGGTAAATTGCCCTGTATTATGGGTTTTGGCTACCTTCGCGGTCGAACTTGTAATGATGATATACTATGGGTAGACGGGGGAGGTATCCGCGTTTGGCATCGGTTCGTATGGAGCGTTTGGCGGCAGAGGGTAAGAGCCTGGCGCATGTAGGCGAGGCGGTGCTTTTCGTGCCGGGGACGGTGCCCGGAGATGTGGTGGAGGTGCAGGTGAACAAGCGGAAGGGAACGGCGTGGGAAGGGTACGTTACAGCGTGGGAAGAGCTATCCCCCCTTCGCGTGGAGGCTCCCTGTCGTCACTTTGCGCACTGTGGTGGTTGCCAGTGGCAGATGCTGCCCTACGAGCTGCAGCTTGAGGCCAAGGAGGAGCAGGTGCGGGAGCAGCTACGCAGGCTGGGCGGAGTGGAGGTGCCGGAGCTTGAACCCATCCTGGGGGCGGATCCCACCCTCTACTACCGGAATAAGCTTGAGTTCACCTTTAGCCCGAGGGGGTGGATTACGGAATCGGGGCAGGAGGAGGCGGGGTTCCCCATGGCGCTGGGTTTCCATGTGCCGCGCCGCTTCGATAGGGTGCTCGACATAGAGGAGTGCCTGCTGGAGCCGGAGCCCTCGAATGCGCTGCGGAATGCGGTTAGGGATTTTGCCCTAGCGAAGGGCTATAGCTTCTACGATCCGAAGGTGCAGCAGGGGTGGCTGCGCAACCTGATGGTGCGCGTAGCTACTACGGGAGAGGTGATGATCCTGCTGGTGGTGGCCTATGAGGATGAGCCCCGCCGGGTGGAGCTGCTGGAGCACATCGCTGAGCGCTTCCCGGATGTTACGTCCCTGCTCTACTGCATCAACCCGAAGGTCAATGATACGATCTACGACCTGGAGGTGCATGCGTACCGTGGGCGGGATTACATCGAGGAGCAGCTTGGAGATTTGCGCTTCAGCATCGGGCCGAAGTCCTTCTACCAGACGAACTCTCGGCAGGCCGAGCGCCTCTACGCAAAGGTGCTGGAGATGGCACGGATTAAGCCGACGGATGCGGTGTACGACCTGTATACGGGTACTGGGACAATAGCCCTCTACGTGGCGCGGCATGCAGCCCGGGTGGTGGGGGTGGAGACCGTGCCGGAGGCCGTGGAGGATGCTTGGCTCAATGCGGAGCGTAATGGTCTAACGAACGTTGATTTCTACGCAGGGGATGTGCTTCGTATGCTGGATGAGGACTTCCTGCAGCGGCACGGGCGTCCGGATGTGCTTATAACCGATCCGCCTCGTGCAGGGATGCATCCGGGTGTGATTGATAT
>PDRH01000063.1 GCA_002748015.1 Bacteroidota bacterium
TGGTCCGACCACCACCTGCAGCTGGCGGCGTGGCTCGAGGATACGCTCCCTCAGGGTGGCGAGGTAGGGTCTTCTATACTCCATACTATCCATTGTTTAGCCTCTCCTTTTCCATGCAACGCTAGCGCAAAGTTAGCAACTCGGGACGGTTTTACGAGCTACATCTCGTAAAACTACGAGGTGTAGCTCGTAAAACCGCCTATCCGGGGCTGTTGGTGCTGGTGGTGGCTAGGGATAGAGCTATAGGAAAGAGGCGAAGCGCATCTTCCGCATTTTCCCTACCTTTGCGGAAACAGTAAAGAGGAGGGGTAGATGTTTGATATCGATGGTCGTAGGCTACCAACAGGCCTTCAGTCTTTCAAGAAAATCCGTGAGGAAGGGTCTATATACGTAGACAAGACGGACCTGATGTGGCGTATGGCGCAGGGTGAGCATGTATATTTCCTATCTCGCCCGCGTCGTTTCGGCAAGAGCCTTTTGCTCAATACCTTCAAGGCCTACTTTCTGGGGCAGAAGGAGCTGTTCGAGGGGCTGGCAGCAGAGCGGCTGGAGGCCCAGCGGGGAGAGAAGGCCTGGACGAAGCACCCCGTCTTCATGTTTGAGTTCACAGGGGCTAGCTATGGTGAGGAGGCGGTGAAGGAGGTGATACTCGGGACAATCGCTGAGTATGAAGAGGAGTATGGGGGTAGCGGGGGGAATTCTATCAAGTTGCGTTTTTCCAATTTGCTCAAGAATGCAACGAGACAGACCGGCCAGCGAGCTGTGGTGCTAATCGATGAGTATGACAGCCCCCTGTTGGAATCGCTTAGGCCTGAGCGTCGGGAGTGGCATGAACGCTACAAGGAGGATCTCCGCACCTTCTACAAGGTTTTTAAGGTGATGGATGAGTACGTCCGCTTCGTATTCGTCACTGGCATTACACGCTTCTCGGAGCTGAGCCTCTTCAGCGGGCTGAACAACCTGGTGGACTTGACCTTTGACGAGGGCTACGCCACGGTGTGCGGGCTGACGCAGGAGGAGGTGGAAGAAACGTACGCCCCGGAGATAGACCGCCTGGTGGAGCGGCTGGGTAGGTCGCGCGAGGAGGTACTCGAGAGTCTGAAGATGGCCTACGATGGCTATCGCTTCACCCGTCGGGATGTGCATGTGTACAACCCGGTCAGCCTGTTCAAGTGCTTCAGCCAGGGGCGGCTGGGCTTCTACTGGTACAACACCGGCACGCCATGGGTGCTGACGCAGCTCCTGCCGGACTTCAAGGGTGGCGTGGAGGAGCTGGAGAGGCCCAAGCGGATGAACTTCGCGCAGCTCGAGAGCCTGAAGTTCCAGGAGAGGATAGACCCCACGGGGCTGATGATGCAGGCGGGCTACTACACCATCCTCTCCCACGAGGATGAGTTCGACAGCTGCGAGATTGGCCTACCCAACGGGGAGGTGAAGTTCGCGCTCATCAACGAGCTGCAGCCCCATTTGCAGGAGGGGAGCTACGATGTGTATAGCTTTACGGTGGTGCAGAACTTCGTGCGGGCGATCCGCTCGGGGGATGTCCCCAAGTTCATGGACTACCTGGAGCGCTTCATCTCCTACACACCGTATAGCAACCGCCCGGCGGGGAGCGGCGTGCATGAGGATATCTTCCGTAACATCGTGCACATCCTCTTCAAGCTGATGGGGATGTACGTGCAGGTGGAGGTGCGGAGCCTGGCGGGGCGGTCGGATATGGAGGTTATGAGCGAGAAGGGGATCTACGTCTTCGAGTTCAAGACCAGCACGGTGCAGGATGCCCTGCAGTCGGCGCTGGGGCAGATACGGGAGAAGGGCTATGCGAGCAAGCACCTGCCGGAGGGGAAAACGGTGCACGCCATCGGGGTGGTCTTCGGGGAGAAGGGGATAGTGGACTGGGGGGAAGAGGTGGTGGAGTAGGGGGAATTGGGTCGCTATCCCTAAATGCGCAAGAATGATTACCTTCGTCCTTGCTAAGAGGCGCGAGTGCGGGCAATGGTTGCCCGCTATTTTTGCCCCAGGCGCTAAAGATATACTCTACTAGGGATGGCGAAGCTCTCCGATATACAGGCACCCATACGCGGGGATCTCCAGGCGTTCAATGCCTACTTTGAGTCCGTGCTGCATGCGCCGAGCCGTACGATGCAGTATGCGCTCCGCTACGTGCTGCGTAGGCGGGGTAAGCAGCTGCGCCCCATGCTGGTCTACCTGAGCGCGGGGATCTGCGGGGGTATTCGTGAGGAGACCTCGGTGGCGGCGGCCATGGTGGAGATGGTGCATAGCGCCAGCCTCATTCATGATGATGTGGTAGACCAGGCGGACATGCGTAGGGGGCTACCCTCCCTCTATAGGATATGGAAGGCGAAGGGGGCTGTGCTCACCGGGGACTACATGCTGGCGCAGGGCCTACGGCTGGCCGTGGAGAGCGGGCAGTACGAGCTGCTGGGCTTCATCAATGCGGCCGTTCAGCAGATGAGCATAGGCGAGCTGGAGCAGCTGCGCCGGGCCAGGAAGCTGCGGGTGGACGAAGTGGGCTACTACGATGTGATACGCGGTAAGACGGCGGCCCTCCTGGCGGTCTGCACGCAGAGCGGAGCGCACTCGGCGGGGGCCAGCCCCGAGCAGGTGGAGCGCATGCGCCAGCTGGGGGAGTACATCGGCATGGCCTTCCAGATACGGGATGATATCCTGGACTTCGCGGAGCACCCCGGCATAGGGAAGTCCAGCGGGAACGACCTCAAGGAGGGGAAGATGACCCTGCCGATTATCTATGCGCTGGAGGGGGTGGACCCCAAGGAACGGCGTGGGTATGAGAGGCTGTTGCTCCGGGCCAGGAAGGATGCCAAGGCGCGCTCCGAGGCCTTGACCTTCGTCCGCCAGTCAGAGGGGATAGCCCGGTCGGAGGAGAAGGTGCGGGAGTTTACGCAGATGGCGGTGGCCCTGCTCGACGACTTTCCCCCCTCGGCCTATGCGGATAGCCTCAGGGCGCTGGCGGAGTATTTAGTACAGAGGAAAAAGTAGCATAGAACCGATATGGCCATATCCGACATTATAATACTGGTAGTGCTGGCCTTCTTTGGCATCATGGGCTTTCGCAAGGGCTTTGTAGACCAGGTGCTTTCCATCGTGGCCATTCTTGTTGGTATCTGGGCGACCATTCATCTTTCTGACGTGGTGGCCGCCAAGCTTACGGAGCAGTTCGACCTGTCGAACGATCACATGTGGGCGTGGTCCTTCCTCGTAACCTTCGGGATGGCGGTTGGCCTGGTCTTCCTGGCTGGACGTCTTGTTACCAAGCTCCTGGAGGCCGTGTCGCTCGGCATTATAAATCGCTTGGTCGGTTTGGCCTTTGGCCTGGTGAAGGGCGTGCTGATAGTTAGCGTGGTGCTGGTAGCCCTTACCCTTGTGCGGGTCGTGGACGAGGAACCGGAGGGAAAGCTAATAGGCCCTGTTCGCTCTGTTGCTTCCCTGGTGTTCCCCTCCATACGGGACTACACCGTTACCACCATACGTGAATGGGAGGCAGAGGGGGCTAGGGCGGTTGAGTAGGCCCGTAATAAAGAATAGCAAGCATGAAGAAGCTAGCAACGATAGAGATAGAGAACATGCAGTTCCACGCCTTCCACGGTTGCTACTGTGAGGAGCAGGTGGTGGGTAACCCGTGCTCGGTGGACCTGTCCATGCGCGTGGATACGGCAGCAGCCCAGGCGAGCGATGATATCGCCGACACGCTTAACTACCAGATGGCCTACGAGCTGGTGGCTGAGGAGATGATGCAGCGCTCGAACATACTGGAGCATGTGGCGGCAAGGATACTCGCCCGCCTGTTCTCGGAGTTTGAGCAGCTTGAGTGGGCAAGGGTGCGCGTCAAGAAGCACCATCCGCCGATGGGGGGGCTGATGGACTACGTTGCAGTAACGCTGGAGGAGGCGAGGAATGAGTAGTAAGCAGAAATGCCACCGCTGTGGGGCATCCTTCGCAGGTGATGGGGATAGCCGTGGGCAAAGCTTCAAGGGGGGCGCTCTACGTCTAAGCGCATCGGCGAGCGCTGTGCTCGGCGCTATGTATGAGGGGGAGCTATGCCCTGATTGCCGTTTGGCCACCTCGGCCTACGGCGAGGCAGAGGGCATGGAGCGTGAGGCCGAGGAGCTGGCTCTTTTCGGTGAGTTGGTATACCTGATGCGTCGCCTACGGCGGGATTGCCCCTGGGATGCCAAGCAGACGGTAGAATCCCTGCGCCAGTACACGATAGAGGAGGTGCACGAGCTGGCAGATGCCATAGTGGACCACTCGGACGTGAATATCCGCAAGGAGCTGGGCGACCTGATAATGCATGTGGTCTTTTATGCTCTGATAGGGGAGGAGCATGGGCGTTTCTCGCTGGCGGAGATGCTAAAGGGCGAGAACGAGAAGCTGATATACCGCCACCCGCATGTGTTTGGCGACAACCCGTCGACTGATGCCGATGAGGTGGAACGCCAGTGGGAGGCATTGAAGCTCAAGGAGAAGGGGGGCAATCGCCGTGTCCTGGAGGGTGTCCCCCGCAGCCTACCCGCCCTGGTTAAGGCCATGCGCATACAGGAGAAGGCCGCTGCTGCTGGCTTTGACTGGACCATGCGGGAGGACGTGTGGGGCAAGGTGGAGGAGGAGCTAGCCGAGACCCGTGAGGCGGTGATGGAGGAGGATATCCCCCATATGCAGGAGGAGTTTGGCGACCTGCTCTTTGCGGTTATCAATGCGGCCCGCCTCTACGACGTAGACCCCGCCTTCGCGCTGGAGGAGGCCAACCGCAAGTTCATGCGGCGCTTCAACCACGTGGAGACCCGTACGCTCGAGAGCGGTCGCCAGCTGGCAGACATGTCCCTGGACGAGATGGAGGCCTTCTGGTGCGAGGCCAAGCGCATAGAGCGGGGAGAGCAGTAGCCCTCAAGCCCCTCTTTATTCCATATTTAGTACCTTTGCCCCAGTAGGGGTGAGGTGTATGGATGCTACATAGATAAAAGACAATGGCAACAAAGATCATAGAGAACATCGCCAAGCTGGTACAGGTGGAGGAGACGCCCCGTCGCTGGGTGGCAGGGAAGGATATGGCGAAAATGGAGTGCGTAGACAATGCCTACGTGCTGATAGAGGATGGCCTAATCAAGGACTTTGGCCCAGCGGCTGAAGCCCCCCAGGCGGGTGTAGAAGAGCGTATAGATGCCAAGGGGGGAATGGTCTTCCCGAGCTTCTGCGACAGCCATACGCACCTGGTCTACGCCGGGAGCCGGGAGATAGAGTATACCGACAAGATACGTGGACTCAGCTACGAGGAGATCGCCAAGCGCGGAGGAGGCATATTGAACTCCTCCAAGCGGCTTCACGAGGCCAGCGAGGATGAGCTCTACGAGAGCGCCATGGGGCGTATAGCTGAGATTATCTCCCTGGGTACGGGGGCTGTTGAGATAAAGAGCGGCTACGGCCTCAATACGGAGGACGAGCTGAAGATGCTACGGGTTATCCGCCGTATCAAGGAAACCTCGCCCATAGAGGTACGAGCCAACTTCCTCGGTGCGCATGCCGTGCCGCTCGAGTACAAGGGGAGGCAGACGGAGTATGTAGATCTCATAATCAACGAGATGATACCGCAGGTTGCGGGCGAGGGTCTAGCTGACTTCGTAGATGTTTTCTGTGACCAGGGCTTCTTCACCGTCGAGGACACCGAGCGCATCCTCATGCAGGGGGTGAAGTACGGTCTACGCCCCAAGATACACGCCAACGAGCTGGCGGCTTCGGGGGGCATACAGGTAGGCGTGAAGTACAACGCCCTCTCGGTGGACCACCTCGAGTTCACCGGCGAGGCGGAGATGGAGTGCCTCTTGGGCTCGGAGACCATGCCCACGATACTTCCCGGTGCGGCCTTCTTCCTGGAGATGCGCCTCTCGCCCGCCCGGCAGATGATGGAATACGGCCTCCCGGTGGCCATGGCCTCGGACTACAATCCCGGCAGCTCCCCCAGCGGCGACATGAAGTTCATCACCTCCCTGGCATGCATCAAGTTCCGCATGCTGCCCGAGGAGGCCTTCAATGCGACCACCATCAACACGGCCTACGCCATGGGCGTGAGCGAAACCCACGGGAGCATCGCCCGGGGTAAGGTCGCCAACCTATACATCACCAAACCCATACCCTCATACGAGTTCATGCCCTACGCCTACACCTCTAAGCTGGTGGAGCGCGTCATGCTAAGGGGCCAAATGCAATAATACGAAGACCTATGATAGCAAGGAGGATAATTACGGCAACGCTAGCCCTTACGCTGCTGGCCACGAGTGCCTCGGCAGGCCTCTTTAGCAGGCTGGTAACGCTTGAGACCAAGAAGGGGAGCAAGGTAACCATCAAGATGGCCTCGGACGATGCCACCGAGAGCGTTACCATCAAGAGCGGCAGCATGGAGCATACCATGGAGATAAAAGCCAGCCAGCTAACGGCCTACACCGTGGAGAGTGCCGGGAAAACCATCGAGATCATCGGGGACGTTGAGGTGCTGGACTGCTCTGGCAATGGAGAGGCCATCACGGGCATACATCTTACCCGTATGAGTAAAATCAAGAAGCTCAACTGCTCCGACAACCAGCTCACCTACCTGCGCGTGGAGAGCGATAAGCTAGAGGAGGTGGACTGCAGTGGCAACCGGATCTCCCAGATAAAGTTTGAGTACTGCGATGACCTAGAGGTACTCAACTGCGCCAAGAACCGTCTGGCCTACCTAGACCTCACCGCCTATGAGAAGCTCGAGGTGCTCAACTGCAAGGGCAACCAGATAAAGACCCTCAAGATGGGCAAGAAGCACGACCTGGAGGAGGTCTACGTGAAGGGTAACCCCCTCGATACGCAGTCCAAGTGGAGGGTTGTTGACTGCCTACCAGACCGTAGCTCTAAGCGTATGAGTGGCAAGCTCGATATGCCCATCAGCGCCATGGAGATGATGAAGCGGGTGATGGAGATGAACTGGGAGATTGTGAAGGAGTAGGAGTTTTCTGCTTATCTCCTGGCAATAGCGAAGGGCGCGCCTCATCAGGTCGCGCCCTTCTTCTTTTAGGTTGCACATAGCCCTTTGGCCCCTTTTCTTATCGGGCCTGAATGATCGGCCCACAGTACCCAACCCATCATATAGTATCGATTAATTGCTCCCTTTGCATACAATATAAACGCTTAGGGGAACGATATGGGCAAATCAACCAAGGGGACGCACTTGCCCAGACGGGTTGCGGCCAAGCTAGAGGTCGTGGGCGAGCAGATCAAGCTGGCACGCCTACGGCGCAACCTTACCATGGCACAGGTAGCCGACCGCGCAACCTGCTCGGTGCTTACGCTACGGCGCGTGGAGAAGGGGACGGCGACCGTAGCCATAGGCATATACCTG
>PDRH01000068.1 GCA_002748015.1 Bacteroidota bacterium
AGAGTGAGCGCCCCCCTGTATGGCGGCCGTCAGCGAGGCGAAGTTGCCGGCTGGGGCCATTACCTCTATGTGCTTAGTGGACTTACCTTGTGCTTGTTCAGGCATGCTTTTCGCTTGTTATCCTTTAACCCGCAAAGGTAGGATTTTTCGGCCAAGTCGCGGTGGAAATCGTAGAGGGCGTTGCCTGGGTATGCTCCATGCAATTGTGATCGCCATCATGCTCATGGTGGTGCTCGTGGTGATCATGATCGTGCGTAACCTCTAGCACCATCTGTACCCCGGCTACGATAAACAGCACCGCCATCACGATATTCAGCCACTTCTGCACCCGCAGCATGTTCTGGTAGAACCTCCCCACCGAGGCGAAGCTGTAGGCCACCAGCCATGCAATCAGAATTACCGGCAGGGCAGTACCTATCGAGAAAATGACCGCCAGCCAGAGCCCCCATGAGGAGCTGGCCGAAAGGGGCAGCAGCAAGCCGAAGAAGATCGCCCCGATGGCAGGGCATATACCCATGGCAAACAGCATACCCAGAAGGAAGATGCCGAGCTTCTTTCGCCGCATCAGCTTCTCCGTATTGGCAGTTACCATCGGGATGGACACCCTTACAAAGCGTCCGAATAGCATAATCAGCCCAGCAAGGATGAATAGGATGCCCACGATGAGCGGCCCGTATCGCCCTAGCAGGTGCTGCACTGGGGTAACGGTGGACTGCGCCCGGATAAGCGGCACGAGGATCAGTGCAAGGCCAAGGTAGGTAACGGTACGCCCAGCCGTGTAGAGTAGACCGTAAGTGAAGATATCGCGCCGATCGAGTCGCCCCTTCGCAATGTAGCCGATGGCTGTAATTGAGGTCGCCAGCGTGCAGGAATCTATGGCTACAAGTAGGCCGAGGAGTGCGGCCGTAATCGGGCTGGCCAGCCGCCAGCCCAAAATCTCCCCCAGGAGGTCGTGCATGGCAGTAACCTACGCTTTTAGCTGGTCGAGAAGGCTCTTTACTTCTTGCTCATTGAGCTTTTGGGCCGCTGACAGTACCTTGCCACCCGCAACAATCGCTGGGAACCCCATCACGCCTGCGGAAACGGCGGCCATTACATCCTCCGAGGCCTTGACTTTAGCATCAAGCCCTAGCTGCGCTACAGCCCTCTCCACCACACCGATTTGCGCACGGCAATTGGCGCATCGATCGGTTACAAATACGGTAATCTCCAGTTCTTTTGCAGCTATTCCCATCTGACCCTTTAGGCTAATCCTTACGCCGCGAGCCTCCAATCCGGTGAAGACCCCAGCGTTGCAAAGGTATGAAATAATACTAGATTATGGGGTATTTAGCCCCTAAGCCCTACGATACCTACTGGCGCATCAGCCATCTGCGGTACGAAAGGGGGGCATCTACCGTATCGGGGTAGTTATACTCCATGCCGAACACCGTCCTATGCGTCGTCCAGTCATAGCTCGGGGAGAACATATTCTCGCAGCTATCGAGGCAATCCGCCTGTATCCCCAGTAGCTGGCAGATGGACTGCGTGAAGAGGTCATTGACGAATAGTCCTTGCTTGGAGGCCATGATGCGCTCCCATATTTCCCCATGCGTTCCTATAAAACGTTCCGTAGCATACACCATGTAGGGGATGCGGAGGCCTACCATTGCGTCCGAATGTTGTAGTACGTCCGGGTTCTGCGAATCGTCATAGAGCGCCTGTCCGTGGTCTGAGAAGAAGATAATCAGCGCATTATCCTTTTCATATCGGCTAACCACCTCCCCGAGGAAGTAGTCTCCGTAGAGTACCGCATTCGCATATTCTGCAATCGCTCCCCGTTGCTCCTCTGGCTTCTCCTGTATATCCTCCGCTCCAAAGCGCCCGAATGCCGCCTCCGGGTAGCGTTGCTTGTACTGCGCATGCTGCCCCTTTACGTGTATTATCTGGCAGAGTAGCTCCGTGCTGTCCGCGCGTTGATCCAGATACGGGAGGAGGGCCCCGTCATAATCATGCAGCTTCTCAAAGCTCTTGTCCTGGATGGCATACATAAGGTAGAACACCGAATCGCAGGCGCTCGCTATGGCGGAAATGGGGGCGGAGTGGTAGCTAATGTGGTTCTGGTTAGAGGTCCATACCGTGCGGAAACCTGCCTTCCGTAGCAGCTGGGGGAGAGTAGGGGTCTCGAACCACTTGGTATTAACGCTGTCGATGTTATGGGTGCTAAAGCTCTCAGGAACGCTGGAAATCGTATGCCCGGCCGGGGCTATGGCGTTGGTGTAGAGGGCCATTCGTCCTATCTTAAGAAGGCTATCAATGCGGGGGGTGTTATCCAGCGCATACCCGTAGCAGTGCATGTACTCCTTCCGCATGGACTCGCCCAGGACGATGACTAGGGTAAAGGGCTTTATCGCCTCCTTGACCTCCACCTCCACCTCCTGCTGGCTGATGCTGGCGAGTTGCTCCTCAAAGTATTTCTCCTCCCACTTGCACTCCAAGTAGCCCCAGAAAAGCTGCTCCGGGGCTGATAGGATGAGATACCGGATGCTGGGCTTCCACTTCCCGTCCCTGAACCGGAAGTAGGAGGCGGTCGCTATCCCATTCATCGCCACGAACAGCCCTATGCTCAGGAAGGTAAACAGCAGTACAACCGGGCGATAGAGCCTAATCCGTGGGTGGAGGAAGCGATGTGCTAGCACCGAGAATACACCAATAGCCCCTAGCCCCACGAGTGGCCAGAGCATTGGCCGGTAGAGCGCAGGGTTGGTCAGCAGCTCCAGGGCCTCGTTCTGGTTGGTAGCCAGAACTACGGAGATTATTCTAGAGGAGACCGCAAGGTTGAAGTTGACAACAACGTACAGAACCACGAGCGAAAGGCCAGTCGCCAGCACGAGCATGAGACCAGCCACCAGGCTACGTAGCCATCGGCGGCTAATCTGCGAGAGGATGAGTAGATTTACAAACCCCTGCGCCAGGCCAAAGGCTATGTCTAGGCACACCAAGTCCACGGGGAATTCCCGTAGCTGTAGCTGCGCCCAGAGCATGGCGAAGATTAGCACCCCGGAGCTATAGAGGAAGAGCCATTGGTACTCCCGAAACGTCGTGTTAACCGCTTCGGTCAGTCGTCTACCTATCATCAGAACACCTTTAGAGTTTCTTGAGCTTGGCGAACTTCAGCAGGAGTGTTCGCGTACCGCTAACATCGAACTGCACAATGGCCTTTATGTCCTGTCCTTCGCCCTGTAGCTGCTCGATGGTTCCCTTCCCGAAGCGGGAGTGTAGCACCCTGTCCCCGGCCTCTAGCTGGTCTATCGGCGTAACTTCCGAAGGGCTAATCGTATGGGCTGGCGGTGCGCTCGGTTGCGGGCGATTGATGCCACGGGGCTTGATAGATGGGGCATATCCCCCTCCCTGGCTATCTCCATATCCGCTGCCCGGCCTACGTTCTCCGGGATCCGATGATTCTAGCCCTGTACTCCGCTGCTCGCTCGCTAGCTGCTGCAGGTAGCCCGGGCGGATCTCGCTCAGGAAGCGCGAGGGGCCATTCTGAACCGCCTTGCCGAAGGACCGACGTTGCATGGCATGCGTTAGCATGAGGCGTCTAGCTGCGCGAGTTACCGCAACGTAGCAGAGGCGTCGCTCCTCTTCCACGCCGCTCGCCTCGTGTAGCGAGCGCTCCGAGGGGAAAATCCCCTCCTCTAGCCCCACGATGTACACGTAGTCAAACTCTAGCCCCTTTGAGGAGTGCACCGTCGTTAGCGTAACCCTTCGCTGGTCAGCCTCCTCGTCCACATCCGAATCGCTCAGTAGCGAAACCTCATCCATGAACATTGCCAGCGTCATCATCTCAGCATCCCCTCGCTCTATCGTATTCATGGCCGCCTCATCGATGTTGCCCAGTAGCTCGTCGATGTTATCCTTGCGCGTCTGGTTCTCGGCTTGCGACTCGTTGCTGTAGGCCGACTTTAGGTCTACTGCTTCCAGTAGCTCGTTGGCCACAGTCAGCGCATCTTCGCTCAGAGCTCGAGAGATAAAGGGGGCTACCGAATCCCGGAAGTTGCAAATGGCCTTGAGTGTACCGCTACGGATGGGTAGCCCCTCGTTCTCTAGTGTTTCCAGCAGCTGCCAGAGCGTGCGCTCCCTCGCCTTCGCCGCTGCCTCCAGATGCCCGAGCGTTGTCGCTCCGATGCCACGGGCGGGAACATTTATCACCCGCAGCAACGCCTCGTTATCATCCGGGTTGATCACCATGCGGAAGTACGAGAGCGTATCCACAATCTCCCGGCGCTCATAGAACGACTTCCCGGCGTAGATCTGATACGGAATGTTCTTCTCCCGTAGGGCGATCTCTAGCTGGCGAGACTGCGTATTCGTCCGGTAGAGTATCGCGAACTGGTCGTAGCCACTCTGCTCCGAGAGTGATGTTCTCAGGATGTCCTGCGCCACGGTGTAGGCCTCAGTGATATCAGTGAAGCAGCTTTTTATCTGGACGCTCTCGCCGCCGCTTCTCGCCGCCACGCAGCTCTTCGGAATCTGGTTGGGGTTATGCGCTATTAGCTGGTTGGCCGCCCCCACTATGCTCGCCGTAGAACGATAGTTAGTCTCTAGCTTGATGGTCTTCACCTGCGGGTAGAGCTTGGGGAAATCCAGGATATTCTGGATCTTCGCCCCCCGGAATGCGTAGATGGACTGCGCATCGTCCCCCACCACGCATAGGTTCTGGTGTCCCCCAGCCAGCTGGTACAGGATCTTGTCCTGCACCGTGTTCGTATCCTGGTACTCATCCACCAGGATGCGGGTGAACTTCTCCTGGTACTTCTTCAGCACCTCCGGATGCTGCGCAAACAGGATGAATGTGCGCACCAGGATGTCGTCGAAGTCCATGGCGTTGGCTCTCCGCAGGGCATCCATGTACCGCTCGTATATCCGCCCCGCCTCTGGCCGCTTCGCCATCCGGTCTTGCTGCCGTATGCGCTCGTCCGTACAGTAGGTCTGAGGGAAGATAAGCTGGTTCTTCGCCATGCTGATCCTACCGGCGATGGCCGCAGGCTTGTACGCGCTCCCCTCCAGGCCATCCTCCTTCATCAGCCGTGAAAGTAGTGTGCGTGCTGTCGAGGTATCGTAGATGGAGAAGGAGGAGGTGAAGCCAATGTGCTCCGCCTCCATGCGCAGTATACGCAGGAAGACCGAGTGGAAGGTGTTCATCCACAGCGAGCGGGCAACCTCCTCGCCCACCACTCCCGCAATCCTAGACTGCATCTCCCGCGCGGCCTTGTTGGTGAAGGTCAGCGCCAGGATGTTCCATGGCTTGACCCCCTGTTCTATCATGTGCGCAATGCGGTAGGTCAGCACGCGCGTCTTCCCTGAGCCCGCGCCTGCAACAATGAGCATAGGCCCCTCGGGCGTTAGCACGGCTTCCCGTTGCGCCGGGTTAAGCGATTTGATGTAGTCCTCCATGCGAGATTGCGGCGGCGAGAATGTGTTGCCTGATTTAGTGTTTCAGTAGTTTGTCCGCTCTACTCATTGGTTCATGTAGCGGTCCACGGTGGCGGTAATCTGAGCTACAATGCGCTCCTGATCCTCCGCGCTGAGTCCGGCATGTATGGGTAGCGATATCACCCGTTCGCAGAGTTCGTCGGCCGTGAGCGTACGCTCCAGTTCGCCCCTAAACGCCCGTAGCGACTCATGCGTATATACAGGGCTTGGGTAGTGCACCTCTGTCTCCACCCCGATTTTCTCCAAATCAGCCCGTAGCAGGTCGCGTAGCTCCCTCGACACCATCCGTAGCGTGTACGACTTGAACACGTGCGTGGCGTAAACGTCCTGCGGGGGAATCGCCGCCTCCGGGTGGTAGAGCAGGCCCGTGGTATAGCGCATGGCATTCTCGCGGCGGCGTTCTGCCCACGCATCTAGGTGGTGGAGCTTCACGCGTAGCAAGGCGGCATCCCTGGCCTCCATTGTCCTTGCCCCCAGCGTCGCACGAACGGCCTCCGCAATCGCATCATCATCGGTGTACACTGCCCCTCCATTGCCGGCAACGCCCCAGGGCATGCTCTCGTGGAAGGACGTAGATGCCACGCTGCTGAAGGCCCCAGCCTTGCGCCACTTCCGGTGTACGCGGACATCCGCCCCTAGCGATTGCGCATTGTCCTCCACCATGGCCAGGCGTCGCCCCTTGGCTATCGTCCGCACAAGGTGCATGTTGGCCGGCTGGCCGAAGAGGTGGCTAGGCAGTATCGCGCGTGTCTTTTCCCCTATGGCCGCACGGATGGAATCCCCATGGATGCTAAAGTTCTCCTGCTCCACGTCCACCATGACAGGGGTATAGCCGGCCTCTACCACCGCGAGGGAGGTCAGGGGAGAGCTGAAGGCCGGGGTGATAATCTCATCGCCCTTCGCAAAACCCTGCTCCAGGCCCAGAGCTTCTAGCCCCAGCACGAGCGCCTCAAAACCATGCGCGCAGACCACCGCATGCTTAACGCCCAGGTAGCTGGCCAGCTCCTCCTCCAGGGCCTTCAACTCATTGCTGGATTGCGTCTTCCCGCCCTCTGCAACCCTTGCTAGAGCGGCATCGATTTCCTCTTGTACTGATTTCTCAAAAACAGGTTCTACCAATCTTATCGGCTTCATCATTTGGCAATTGGGGCGGCGGGGGAGTGGCTAAAGGTGGTCGCACGGCGGGTGCTAGGCTGGTGGGAGTAGATGTCAAGGCCTATCGGGCAACCCCGATGGCGCGCGTCTCCCGTATCACCGTAACCTTTACCTGGCCGGGGTAGGTCATCTCATCCTGAATGCGCTTGGCGATGTCCACGGCCAGCCGCTGTGCATGCCCATCGTTGATCTTTTCGCTTCCGACTATTACGCGCAGCTCGCGCCCCGCCTGTATGGCGTAGGTCTTCTCGACGCCCGGGTAGGTCAGCGCAAGCGTCTCCATATCCTTCAATCGCTTGATGTAGGACTCTACCACCTCGCGCCGTGCGCCGGGGCGTGCACCCGATATGGCATCGCACACCTGCACCAGCGGCGCGATTAGCGAGGTCATCTCCACCTCATCGTGGTGCGCTCCGATGGCGTTGCATACCTCCGGCTTCTCCTTGTACTTCTCCGCTAGGCGCATACCCAGGATTGCGTGCGGCATATCCGGCTCCTCGTCCGGTACCTTCCCGATGTCGTGCAGTAGGCCTGCCCGTTTGGCCAGCTTCACATTCAGCCCCAGCTCGCTCGCCATCACCGCGCAGAGGTTCGCCACCTCACGGCTATGCTGCAGCAGGTTCTGTCCGTACGAAGAGCGGTATTTCATCTTCCCCACCATTCGCACTAGCTCCCCATGCATGGGGAACACCCCCAGGTCGAGGGCTGTCCGCTTGCCCGTCTCCACGATCTCCTCGTCCAGCTGCTTCTTCACCCTTGC
>PDRH01000069.1 GCA_002748015.1 Bacteroidota bacterium
AAGGTCGCCCCATCTGGAAGGAGAGCTACGAACTCCCGCTCGCCCTCCTTGGAGTATACAGCACGATTGGCATCGCCCTCATCGAAGCTGAACTCGCAGATTAGCAGCTCCATATCCTGGGGAGCATGCTCGTAGCGGAAGGGAATGGGGTTCGTCTTCCCCGGCAGGGAAGTAGTCCCAGCGAGGTTGTAGGTATCCCACACCCGTAGCTCATCCACATCCAGCTGGCCCTCACCACCCACGGTGAAGGGGATTTGCTGGTCGAACACCACCTTATCGTTGGAGAGGTAGGGCTGGCCAGGCCGACCCGACATGTAGGGCCAGGATGCATCATTGAAGCCGATATGCACCGATGGTCCAAAGAAGCCGTCCGCCTTGCAGATGAAGTAGATGTGATTCCAGGCGCCGAAGGGTATCTCTTCGGGCTTTAGTCCGGCCTCCATGTAGCGCGTAGAGCCATCCGGGGCGATGTACTCAAAGACTATCTTCAGGGGCTTGGGCGCCCACGTATCGTTCGGATTGTACTCAATAGAGCCATCGTACTCGAAGTAGAGCTTGATCCCCTTCCCGCTGAAGATCATGGTCTTCGGGGCATCGGTAATCCTAAACCACCCCTCTAGACTTAGATGCTCCTGCGGGCGGAAGTCCAGCGAACCCAGCTCAAGGCTCTTACCCTCCGGGAGGTGTAGCGTAAAGAAGCCGTCCTTCGCGGGCTGAATGCTATAGATGCTAGCCGTCTGCTGGTTGTTCTCCGGGTTCTCGTCCGCGCTTACCAGGCTGACCACCAGGTTATGCTCGCCAATGGTGCTGAGGTCTACCGTCTGCGTAAAGCTAATCTCGCGCTCTTCCCCTGCGGGTAGCTCATCGAACTCCTCCTCAACCGGTGTTGCTGCACCGTCGAACGTATAGGAGAGCGTGAACCTCCCGGAGGCCTGCTTCCCGAGGTTCTTCACCAGCACCCGTATGGGCTCCTGATCGCCAAAACCCTTCCCGGACTGCGTCAGTATCGCCTTCACGGCTATATCCTTGAGGTTCTGGACAGAGCTAGCCTTTACATTGAGGGCGTAGTCCTCCATGTCGCCCAGCTCGCGCAGCTCCTCCTCGCAGGCGGCTATCTCATCCTTCTTGCCCACAATTACGCGCATGCGGGTCTCGCCAACTTTTGCACCGGCCGGCGGAGTGAACTTAACGCTCCCCTCCTTCTCGCCATCAGCAATCGCTACGGCATAGAACTCATCCGCGCCGAAGCTTTTGTCTTGATTCCAGTCCACGTACACACCCGCAGCGAAGTCGGCTGTGAACTCCTGGCTCAGCTCGATTGAGAGCGTAGCCTCATCCTCCTTATAGACATCTATGGCGGGCTCCAGGTTAAAAGCCACCATACCCTGGTCCACGTCCTCATTGTAGTAGTTCTTCACCACAATGACCTTCTCCTCGGTCTCACGCTTGCTCTCGTTGAGGGTCATTGACCGGATGGCTAGCTTGCCGGGCTTCACGATGCCCACGGGCATGCAGTAGGAGTCGTTGACGTACTGCATCTTCAGCATGTTATCGCGGGGGTCGGTATCCAGCGCAAAGAGCTGTACCCAGATCTCCTGGTACTCGCTCGCAGGCACCTCAACCCTCTTTGCGAAGGTATGCTCATGGGTCGCCCCGCCAGCAATCTCCCCGGTGATGGCTTCCTTCACCCAGGTCTTACCCCTATCCAGGCTATAGCCTATGCTCAGCTGGCCACGTGCCTCATCGCTTAGGTTCTCTACCCTAGCGACAATGGGGACCTGCCCATCCTCGTGGTAGCCCAGCGGCGGCACGGTCAGCTTGAAGATATTCTCCCGAGGGATAGCGCGCACCTCGGCCAGGAATCCCTCCTCGGAGCCGTAGTAGCCCAGGCTGCTGAGACGTAGCACAATGCTACCGTCCGGCGCCTGACTCAGGAATACCGGAACATCCTTCGGCGCTCCCGCTACCCAACTGTCGGACCGGTCCGATGTGTAGGGGAAGCTCTGCGGGTACTGATTCAGGAAGAGCATTACCGAGTCACCCCAGGAAAGGTTCGCCTTATTAAAGCTCACCTGTATCACCGTGTTCGGGTCGAAGGGTACGAAACGCATGCTCGAGACCTGGCCCTCCGCATTGTAATTCGCATGTGCGCCACCATCATCGCTGACAAGTAGCCTATCCTTCACATAGACCACCTCGCTCGGGTCCATGGCTATACGGAGGCCGAACATGCTACCGAAGGTCGAAAGCTGCAAGGGCTTCACGTCCCCGTAGTTCATGTAGGTTGTAGTGGCCGTCTGGAACTCCTGCACCTCGCCCCCAGGGGCCTGCGGCAGGGATATACCCGCCTTCACCACGAAGTTCTTACCCAGCTCATCCGCTACCGAGAAGTCCGCACGCTTCTCAAAGGTGTAGTCCAGCTCCTCGAAGGGCTTCAGCTCTGCGATTAGCTCGAAGACACCCTTCTGGTCGTCTATCTGGTAGAATACCGGCACGTTCGTCAGCGTGCTAGCGCTCCGGTTGCGTACCCCTATGGTTATGGGCTCTTTGCTACCCAGCTTTTTCTGCTTGGGTACACCCACGAAACCGCTAATCGCCACGGCCTGCTCGCTATCCGGCTGGAAGAAGCGAAGGCGCGTAATGGCTATCATGTTCGTACGCTTTACGCCCATGGGTGGAACATCACCCCCGATGAACTCCACCTCTATCTCCACATTCTGCCCGGCATAGGCCGAGAGGTCGTAGGTAGCCGAGCGGATCGGGTCGTTGGTCGAGTTGGCCATCAGCGTAGCGAACTTCCCGCCGCTCTGGTAGGTAGCCCCTATCGTCTCGCCCTGCACCTTCACCCGGCACTGCGAGGCCATGGCCATCGGGAAGTAGCTCATCTGGTAGTCCATCTGGAAGAAGACCTTCTCGCCAGAGGGTAGGTCAGTAAGGTCAAGCCCGCAGAAGGTCAGCGTACCGATGCTCTCGGGGTTGTTCTCCCAGACCTTCATCATGTCGCTCAGGTCGAACTTCGGGTACTGGTCCCCAAGGTCGCTCTTCAGCTCCGATATCCTATCCTTGTCTATCCGCACCACCAGCATGTTCTGCCCCAGAATGGGCTTCGCCTCCTGGGGGGCTGGATAGTAGCTCGCCGAGACCTTCTTGCCCAGCTTCAGCCTGAAGAGCGACGAGGGGTAGGACACGAAGTTCTCCTCTATCGGTAGCGTCGCCTTGCTTATCCTATGCTTCTGCGCCCCCTCGAGCAGTAGCCCCTTGGCGCGCCCGCCAATTAGGCCATTCTCGCCCTTGGCACGCACCGAGAAGAGATTACGCCCTGGCAGCAGGTCCTCGTCAGCTATCGTATACTCACGGGTGTCCTTATCGAACTCCTTAAACTCCTCATACTCCCCCTCATCCATCCGCGCGCGCAGGAGCTGGTAGCCCGTTGCACCGCTGGCCTCCGTCCACGAGAGAACGGAACCGCCCACAGCGCAACCACCGTTATTGACCGAAAGCACCGGAATACCCAAAATGGTAAACTCCGCATCGGATACATCAAAGCCCTTCGAGTCCACCACGCGAACACGCGCCTTCCCGGAGACACCCCACGGAAGGGTAAGCTCCCTACTCGTACCCTCTACGCCGCTCTCCATGCGGGTATAATCCGCCCCGTTCACAGAGAGCTCTATGTCCACCGGACCGTGGCCATGCTCCCAGCGTACCACAACCTTACCCATAACGTTGAAGAACTCCCCGCCGTTCGGGTACACCACGCGGAGGTCATCCCGCTCAAACCACCATACCACCGCATAGGCCTGCTTACCCTGCCGAATGGCCGTCGGGTTGACGACAACCACGTACTTCCCGCTGGGGTTATCGATGCGCACCTGCTCCTGGTTATTCAGCCGGTCTACGCCTTCCTTAGCCTCATTCATCGGGTGCTTCGGATCTAGCACCAGCGGACGGTAGGTCTTGCCCCCCTCCTTCACCAGGAGGTCCAGATCGTTTATCAGGGCGGGCTCCCCGTACGCATAGTTCTTGTCATTAGTAGCATCCATCCAGGCCACCATCACCCGCAGCTGCTTGGCGTTCATGCCCGCGGGGACCTGTATCTCGAACTTCTGCGCATCGCTTGCCCCAGGGGCGAACTCACCGCGATCATACCACCCATTCTCCAGAGCTACTACCGCATTCTCGGCATTCATGTAGCCGTAGCCGTACTTGTAGTCAGGGCCTACCGTCCCGGCCTCATCCGCCGTGTTGGCCGCCAGTGCACGCAGCAAGTCCGCCTCCGGAATCTGGAAGCCGTTGAGCTGCTGATACCGCTGCGTAACCAGCGCCAGGCTACCCGAGACCGTTGGGCAGGCCATCGACGTGCCGCTCATCTCGCCGTAGCTATTCCCGTAGATAGTGGAGTACACATTGCGCCCCACCCCGGAAACTATCGGCAGCAGGCGCCCATCATCCAGTGGCCCCCAGCTGCTGAAGCTCGTGATCCGCCCATCGGGCCATACCGCGCCAACGGTTAGGGCATTCTTCGAGCGGTTGGTCGCCGTGCCATAGCGCGACTCCCCATACATCTCCCTGGTCTCCTCTGCGCAGGCCGACTGCTCGTTACCCGCTGCGAACACATGCAGCAGCTTGGGGTACTTGTAGCTCAGCTCATCCAGCTCGCTCTCCTTGGTGAGCGTGTTGTAGGACAACTCGTGGTAGAAGCCACAGAGCGCCGCCAGGTTGTAGCCGTAGGAGTTCTGCGTGAGGTTGATGCCGAACCTATGATAGGCCTCGGCCATCTCCTCGGTGCTCTCCTTGCCATTCGACTGCACGTTGAAGTTGTAGGTGTACACATCCGTCTTGGGGGCCATCCCCCTGGCAAGGGGATCCATCAGGCCGGAGCCTGCCACCGTCCCCGCCACGTGCATCCCGTGGTCGCTCATCAGCTCGTACTCCTGCACATGCACGCGCGAATCCATATCGGGGTGGTGCTGCACGTTCCCGTCCCAGATACCGACCTTCACCCCCTCGCCGGTGAGTCCACGCCCACCGAGATCGCCCGGCTGCGCCAGCACGTTGTCATGCGAGAGCGTCATCCCCGGCAGGTTACGTAGCTCCATCGGTGGCGACGTGAGCGTTACCATCTTCACGGACGGAAGCTCCGCCAGCTGCATCGCAACGGACTGGGCTAGTTCAAGCTCGACCTTCTGGAACTCAGAGCTAAAACGGAGCGAGCTAGCCCCCAGAGCCTTTAGCTCACGAGCCAGCTGCGCCCTATCCGTACCAGGCCAGTAGCGAGCGATCAGCTTCAAGCGTCCACCGGCCCCCTCGGCCCAGCTCGGCACCTGCCCAGCCATCACCAGGGGGTTCACCTTCCACTCTGGGGCTATCGCCATCATGGAGATAGCACCAGCCGGGGCAAGCCTGCTGGGGCTGAAGCCCGCCGGCACTTTTGCAAAGTAGGCGTTGCCACCTACATAGTCCTGAAGCTCTACCCCCAGCTGCCGTAGCGCCCTATGCTGCGCACCGCTGGGGGTGGTGGAGAACTGGAGCAGCACGTAGGGATTATCCTTCTGTACTTTCATTTCGGAGCCACGGGTTCGCTGCTGCACATTGGGTGGCGGCGTAACCCTATGGGACCCAAAGCGCACCACGCTACCCGCAAACGCTAAGTTCACCAGCAGCATGAACGCCATGGAATGGAATAGAATCCTTCTCATAGCTATTATATATCTTGTTAGCAATTCGGTGTAAAGGTATGTATACCCAATCTAAAAACGCCAGACATCTGCTATTTGTCGCTTATTTAGATTTTTGTTCTCAATATAGAATGGACAAAGTCTAAGCCCCCCAAAGCGAGAACTAGTAGGCATAGAGCGAAAAATCCTATATTTGCACCTACACAAGCACAACGCAACCGCAACATGGGGAGGCTACCTATGGAAGGATTACCCGAGCACACCACGCCAACGAAACGCAGGCTCCCCCTCCGGAGGCTACTCCCGCTCCTCGTGCTTGGCCTACTAGCCGCGTGCACACAAGCACCCCAGAGGGCCGAGGTCGAAACCCGCCTACAGGGCATGCACCAGCTGGCCACCACCGAGTACATCCTCCGGAAGGTGGTCGTAGCCAACGATAGCCAGTGGTACACCATAGGCGAGCGCAAGGTCCTCATCGTCATGCGCGCCTCCGTCATCGCGGGGGTTGACCTCCAGCAGCTACGCGTCATCGAGATGGATTGGGACGACATGAGCATCTCCCTGCAAATTCCTGCCCCTGAGATTATCCTCCTGAACATCCCACCCGAGGGAATAGAATATAGCTTCCAGCAGGTGGACTTCACCCGCGCTGACTTCACCCACGCCGAGCTGCAGCAGATAGAGGCGCTGGGCGAGGCCAAAATCCGTGAGCAGGTGGACAAGCTGAACATACTGTCCGAGGCCGAGACCAGCACCCGCGCCTTTCTGGAGAGCTTCCTGCGCTCCATGGGCTTCCAGCAGATAGCCATAGCGCGCGCAGGAGGCGATGGCACCCTGCCGGAGCTACAGATGCCAGCCGACCAGTAGTCCAGATAGGTATATAGGCATAGCAGTAACACCCTAAAGAGGAGACGAAGCGCATGTTTCTACTCAAGAGAATAGCCCAGCTGCTCATCCTGGTCGGCCTGCTGATGGCCGCATACATATTCCTCCCCCGCTACTTCCCACAGCTAGAGATTCTCGGCCAGCAAGAACCCAAGCTGATGGATACCCCCCTGGTGGTGGAACGAGCCAAGGAGATAGCGCAGCTCTTCACGGCCAGCTTCTACACCGAGCTGGTGGTAGACACCACCCGCCGAAAGCCCATCGTGCGGCGCGACACCGGGGGGCCACTCTACGCCCTGACCCACCAGACCTACATGGATACGGTAGAAACACGCCTTGTCCTCATCGCCAAGGGCCACTGCTACGCCGGCATCACCCTCGACAGCCTAGTCGTAGAGACCAACAGGGACACGAGAAGCTGCCGCCTACACATCCCCCGAGCCCGCATATTCAGCACGGTGGTCAACCCCTCGGATGTAACCATATTCTACGAGGGCAAGCACTGGTCACCAGAGGACGTACAGGGCGTGAAGGTCGCTACGGTCGAACGGGTACGCCAAGAGGCCGTAGAGAGCGGCGTGCTGGAAGTGGCGAACAGGCGGGCGGCAACGCTACTCATCGGCTTGCTGAAGGATTCGGGCTATGAGGAGGTGGAGATAGAGATGGGCGACAGGTAGCCCCTAGGCATGGCGATGCGTCGCATGCCCAGGATGCAGAAAATGCAGAAGGAAATATTACGTCCCCCTTCCTAAAATCGTTCTAGGTAGCTACCTTTGCACAAACGCTTAGAACG